>DFBW01000034.1:1335-3243 GCA_002366775.1 Roseovarius sp. UBA3070
CGTGTTGCTCTGACCGGCCTGACCCTGGCCGAGCAGTTCCGTGACCAATCCGGGACTGACGTTTTGTTCTTCGTTGATAACATCTTCCGCTTTACCCAAGCGGGCTCTGAGGTTTCGGCTCTGCTCGGCCGTATTCCTTCGGCGGTGGGTTATCAGCCAACACTGGCAACCGATATGGGTGCCATGCAGGAACGCATTACATCAACCAAAGCGGGGTCGATCACGTCGATCCAAGCGGTTTATGTACCAGCGGATGACCTTACTGACCCGGCACCTGCGACCACATTTGCGCACCTGGATGCCACAACCGTTCTGTCACGTGCGATTTCTGAGCTGGGTATTTACCCTGCTGTGGATCCGCTCGATTCAACATCGCGTTTGATGGACCCGTCCATTGTGGGTGAAGAGCACTATCAAGTGGCGCGTGACGTTCAGGGCATCTTGCAACGCTACAAGTCGCTGCAGGATATCATCGCCATTCTGGGCATGGATGAACTGAGCGAAGAAGATAAGCTGACCGTGGCTCGTGCCCGGAAAATCCAGCGCTTCCTGAGCCAACCTTTCGATGTTGCGAAAGTGTTTACCGGTTCAGACGGTGTGCAGGTGCCTCTGGCCGACACAATCAGCTCGTTCAAAGCTGTGGTTGCTGGTGAATATGACCACCTTCCCGAAGGCGCCTTCTATATGGTTGGCGGCATCGACGAAGTGCTGGCCAAAGCCGAAAAAATGGCGGCTGATGCCGCCTAATGTGGTGGTGGGGTTGAACCCCACCCTACAAAGCTGACCCTAGGTGTAGGGTGGGGTTCAACCCCACCTTCCGCCCGAAAAGGAGGCCGATATGGCTGATACAGTCCAATTCGATCTGGTAAGCCCTGAGCGCTTGCTGGCCTCGGTCGAGGCCAAAGAAGTGCAAATTCCGGGTGCCGAAGGCGATATGACAGCGCTGCCTGACCATGCGCCGCTGATCACCACATTGCGCCCAGGCGTTTTGAAGGTGACCAGTGACAAGGGTGTTGACGAATATGTCGTCACCGGCGGTTTTGCCGAGATCAACCCAACCAGCATTTCCGTGTTGGCCGAACAGGCCGTACCGCGCGGCGATGTCACGGCCGAACAGTTTAAAGCGATGGTTGATCAGGCTACCGATGCGCTTGCTAAGGCGCAGGAAACCTATGTGAACGAACCTGGCCCTGTGGATGAGGCGGCCAAAATGCTGTCTGACATGGTTGCCATCGGGGATGTGATTGGCCTGAGCGCCAACTGATCTAACGAAAACAAGTTACTGAAAAGGCTCGCTTCTGGCGGGCCTTTTTCGTTCCTAAAGCTCGGACCAGTTTCATTGGTTTAGAAGAATGCGATACCTTCATGCTGCATCAACCGCACCGCCGCTTTGTTCAAAAGGGTGCTATTGCCAATACTCAATTGCACCACCACAAGAAGCTGCTAAAAACAGTGGCGTACTTCTACCGTAATTTTGTTCTCCGTTCCGCCCAGAAATCGTATTAGAGCGTCCTTGATAGTTTAGTGACGAAGCCATGATAAAACTGACCAACGCGACCATCGGCATCGACCAGGGCGATGATGTGCTGTTCTCGGATTATGAGGACGGTGGAGAAATGTGGACGGGGGGCGGGTCTCGTAAACGCGTTCATAAGATCAAATTCCAGGAACCCTACAAGATGCCGCCAGCGGTGCATGTATCCCTGACAATGTGGGATATGGACAGCGCCACCAATGCGCGCGCCGATGTGAGCGCTCAGAAGATTACCGAGAAGGGTTTTGAAATCCTGTTCTACACTTGGGCCGACACCCGTATTGCGCGTGCGCGTGTGCGCTGGATGGCGATTGGTGAGGTAAAGGGTGAGGACGACTGGGAGCTGTATTGAACTAGGGCGCGTGTTTACACAC
>DFBW01000034.1:3388-11259 GCA_002366775.1 Roseovarius sp. UBA3070
GAGGTGCCGTTCCAGATGTTCAGGATGGCTTGGGCAAACACTGGTGCGGTGGGCAGGATGCGAATATTGGGCGCAGATGCCACCGCATTGGTGGGCTGAATCGTGTCGGTGATCACAAGTGATTTCATCACCGATTTGCTGACCCGCTCGACCGCAGGGCCGGACATCACGCCGTGGGTGATATAGGCGTGCACTTCGGACGCGCCGTTTTCCAACAGAACTTCGGCGGCTTTGCACAATGTTCCTGCGGTATCGACCATGTCATCGACGATGATACATTTTTTGTCCGATACATCGCCGATCACGATCATCTCGGCAACTTCGCCGGCTTTCTCGCGGCGTTTGTCGACGATGGCCAGCGGGGCGTTGATCCGTTTGGCCAATTCGCGCGCGCGGGCCACACCCCCAACATCGGGTGAAATGATCATGACATCTGAAAGATTATCTTTGAACTGGGCCATGATATCTAGGGCAAACACCGGCGAGGCATAAAGGTTGTCCACCGGAATATCAAAGAAGCCCTGAATTTGTGCGGCGTGCAAATCCATTGTCAGAACCCGCTCAATGCCCGTGCCAACCAGCATGTTGGCCACCAGTTTGGCCGAAATCGGCGTGCGCGCTTTTGAGCGGCGATCCTGCCGGGCGTACCCGAAATACGGGATCACGGCGGTGATGCGTTGGGCAGATGACCGGCGCAGCGCGTCGGCCATGATCAGCAGTTCCATCAGGTTGTCATTTGCCGGGTTCGAGGTGGGCTGAATAATGAACATATCCTCGCCGCGCACGTTCTCGTAGACCTCGACGAATATCTCGCTGTCATTGAAGCGTTCCACCCGGGCATCACATAGCCCAACATTAACACCGCGGTGCATCGACATGCGTTTGGCGATGGCAGTGGCAAGCGGCATATTGGCGTTGCCTGAAATCAGTTTTGGTTCGGGGGTTGTCGGCATGAGGGCAGCTCCGGCTGGACGAGATGACAGATTCGTGACGTTGAATACCGCTTAACATGAGCGTACCCTGTGGCAAAGCGCAGCCTCGGAAGGAAAGCACCAGAATGGCCCATATCGATTACTATTTTTCGACACTGTCGCCTTATACCTACATGGCGGGCACTCGGCTTGAAGATATGGCGGCCAAACACGGCGCCTCTGTGACCTACAAGCCGATGGATATCATGGCGCTCTTTGGGCGTACAGGCGGGACACCGCCCAAGGATCGCCATCCGTCCCGCCAGATCTGGCGCCTGCAAGAGATGCCACGCCAAGCCAAAAAACTGGGAATGGCGTTCAACGTCAAACCTGCACATTGGCCAACCAATGCAGCCCCGTCTTCTTATGCGATTATTGCTGCCCAAAATGCCGGTGGCGGCGATCTGGGCGGGCTGGTGCATTCGTTTGTTCGGGCTGTCTGGGCCGAGGACAAGGATATCGCCGAAGACGCAGTGATTCGCGACTGTCTGCAAGCCGCCGGGTTTGATCCTGCACTGGCTGATAGTGGCCTGTTGTCAGGTGCCGAGACCTATAGCCAAAATCTGGAACAGGCGGTGATCGCCAATGTGTTTGGCGCACCGACCTATGTGACAGACACCGGGCAGAATTTCTGGGGTCAGGATCGGATCGAGGATCTGGGGATGCATCTGGCGGGCGACCTTTAGCCTATGCCACGCGCCGACAGAGCCGGGTTTCCAACCTATTGGACCCACTTTGGGCAAGGGCCGCGCGCGGCCTTGATGATCCATTGTTCATTGGCGCATTCAGGCAGCTGGGGCGGCATGGCGCGGCATTTGTCGGGCGCGCTGAGCATGACGGCCTTTGATATGCCGGGGCATGGACATAGTGCCGCCTGGGACGCCCGCGACGAGTATCAGAAGGTGACAACGCAGATTGCTGCCAGCTTCTGTGATCGCCCGGTTGATATTGTCGGGCATTCCTTTGGGGCGACTGTCGCGCTCAGGCTTGCGATTGAACAGCCTGAGCTGGTGCGCTCTCTTGTTCTGATCGAGCCGGTGTTCTTTGCTGTGGCGCAGCGCGACGCCCCCGGCATGCACGCTTTGCACGAAGGGCAATCAACAGGGTTCATTGCTGCGATGGAGAAGGGTGATACCTTGGCTGCCGCGCGTGAATTTACCCAAATTTGGGGTGATGGTCCCCCTTGGGATCAACTGCCGACCGCTCAGCGTCAGATGTTGGCGGATCAGATCCACCTGATCGAAGCGGGCAGTGTAGCGCTGAATGATGATCCGGGCGGGATGCTGAATAAAGGGGCGTTAGACGGGGTGTCGCAACCCGTTCTTTTGATCGAAGGGAGTCGGTCTCCTGCGATCATTCCGGCCATACATGAAGCACTGGCCTCCCGATTGCCCAACGCCCGGCGCGCGGTGATTGTGGGCGCGCGCCATATGGCGCCGATCACCCATGCCGCGCAGGTCAGTGACGAGGTTTTGCGGTTTTTGCAGACCACCTAAAGCGTTTCGCGTAAAACTTGGATCAGAGATTTTACGCGAAACGCTATGGTGAGATCACTCATCGCGCCTTTGTTTGGGTTCCCAATCAACCAAGCGCTGCGGCAATGAAACGATCCACATACTCATCAGTTGTGGACCAGTCACACACCAGGCGCATCATCAGCGGCTCGTCCGGATCGCCATTGTCCACTGGTCCGTCATACATCCCATAAATCGCGCCCGCTGCATGCAGCCGCTGATGGGTGGCGCGTGGCAGGGTGGCAAAAATCAGGTTGGCTTGTGGCTCAGCGACAAAATGACAATCGGGCAAACTGCGCAGCCCTTCTGCCAGCCGTGCACAAGCACCGTTGGATTTTTTTGCCAATGTCAGCCAGAGACCATCGTTGAGATAGGCCAGCATCTGCGCCGACAAATAGCGATGCTTGGAAAACAGATGAGCGCCTCGTTTGCGGCGCAACTCAAATTCCCAGGCATGATCGGGGTTAAAAAACACCACCGCTTCGACCCCCAGACAGCCATTTTTTGTGCCGCCAAAGCTGACGGCATCCACGCCAATGGCCCATGTCATCTGTGCCGGGGTGCACTCCAACGCGGTGATCGCATTGGCAAAGCGCGCGCCGTCCATATGTACTGGCAGGCGGTGTTGACGCGCCACATCGGTGAGCGCGCTCAATTCGTCCAGCGCATACACATGGCCACGTTCCGTCACCTGCGTGATCGACACCGGCCCGCGTTGTGATACATGCACATCGCCCGCCGCCCAGCTTTGGATCGTGCGGGACAGGGCATCCGGTGTCATCTTGTCACCTTCGCCCACCAGGCTGAGCTTGGATCCACCGGTGTAAAACTCGGGTGCATGGCACTCATCCACTTGGATATGGGCCAAAGGCGCGCAAAAAATCGTTTGCCAGGGCTGCGCCATCGTGGCCAGCGCCAGCGAATTCGCAGCCGTGCCGGTGGCCACCAGATAGACGGCGGCACGTGGGGCTTCAAAAATGGCGCGGATACGGTCTCGGACCTGCTCCATGATGGTGTCATTGCCATAGGATGCCTGATAGCCTGCGTTGGCATCGACCAGCGCCTGCATCACATCCGGGTGGGCCGGGCCGCAATTGTCAGATCCAAAATACATTCAAAGGGGCTCCTCGATTAGGTGATCTTCCCAGTCGTCCTCATGCACCTCAAATTCGGGCACCGTGGCGCCTTGCATTGATACACCTGCATCATGCACCGTCTGGGGATCGCCTGAAATCAACGGGTGCCAGTCAAACAGCGGTTTGCCCGTATGCAGCAGCTTGTAGGCGCAGGTTTCGGGCATCCAATACAGGTTTTTGTCCAGGTTGTTGGGGTCCAGCACGATGCATTCGGGCACGAACTGGTGGCGGATATCATATTGTGCGCAGCGGCAGGTGGTATCGTCAAACAGTCGGCATGCCACGCGGGTCAATACAACTTCGGCGGTGTCCTCGTCTTCCAGCTTGTTCATGCAGCACTTGCCGCAGCCGTCGCATAGTGCCTCCCATTCAGGGCGGGTCATACGCGTGAGCGGCGTGTCCTCCCAGAAGCGCGGGCGCAGGGTGGCGGTATCGGTCATAGCTGGTTCAGAATGGTGCGGGCGCGGGCGCAATCGGCATCCATCTGGGCGATGAACGCCTCAAGGCTGTCAAAAGTTTCTTCGGGGCGCAGATAATCGACCAGAGCGACGGATAGCTCAGTCCCATATAAATCGCCCGAGAAATCAAACAGGAAGGTTTCAACATTGGGCAGTTCGCCCTGAAACATCGGCCGCACACCCAGTGAGGCCGCCCCTTGATATGTGCCTTTATGCGGGCCGTCCAGGATATCAACTTCCACCGCATAGACGCCAAATTTTGGCGGGTGCAGGCCTGCAATAGACATGTTGGCCGTGGGATAGCCCAGATCACGCCCTCGCTGTTCGCCGCCGATCACCTGTCCTTCGATTCGGTGCCAATGGCCCAACATGGCGGCGGCATCGCGGGGGCGGCCATCCGACAACGCCTGCCGGATCGCGGTTGAAGAAACTTCGCCGGTCTGCCCCTTCAGCAAATTGGCGATAGTGACGCCAAAACCCAGATCTTTGCCAAATTGCACCAGATCTGCCGCATTGCCTGCCCGGCCTTTGCCAAAACAGAAATCAGCGCCAACCACGATGTGTTTCAGGCCCAGGCCGTCGACAATCACATTCTGGGCAAATTCTTTGGGGGTGAGGGCCGACAGGGCAGCGTTGAAATTCAGCTCATAGAGCCGCTCAACCCCCAGCTTTTCCAACCGGTGGGCGCGGGCTTCGCGGCTCATCAGGCGAAAGGGCGGGGCGTTGGGGGCAAAATACTCTCGCGGATGTGGCTCGAACGTCAAAATACCCAAAGGCGCGCCAACAGCTGCGCCGGCAGAACGAGCAATATCAATCACCGCCTGATGGCCCAGATGCACACCGTCAAAATTGCCGATGGCAACACTGGCCCCCCGATCGGAAGGTTCAACAAACGTATAATCCCGGATAATCCGCATGCGGCAGGGGTAGCGGTATGCTGGCGCAGGTGCAACGATTGATTGGTTGGATTTGGTGAACGCCCAAATCCCCCATGCGCAAAGGCCCGAAACCGCCAAGCCAGGCAGCTGTAGTGCAAGGATACGGGTGCAGAGATTGGACATGAACCAGGCCGAACATCCCCCGGCAAAAGGCCGGTGATGGGCACTATTTGTGTGCCTCGATCACTGTGCGGCGGATGTGTGACAAGGTGATGCGATCGCGTGCAGGGTCAAACCCTTCTTTGCATCCTGAATAAGTTGCAAGGTAACGATGAATGTTCAGTCGAATTTGCCCGATGGCGCCAGAACGGTGGCTTCTCCGATCAGCACTTTCTTGCCGTTGACCAAACAGCGGCAATCCAGCTGAACGCGGCGTTTGGCCGGGTCAATGCCGATCACCTCAACTTCGGCGCGCACTGTATCGCCGGGGCGTACGGGGGCCAGAAATTTCAACGTCTGGCCCATGTAAACTGTGCCGTGGCCGGGCAATTGTTCACCAATCACAGCCGAGATCAGGCCAGCGGTCAGCATCCCGTGGGCGATACGCCCTTCAAAGATCGTGTCGTTGGCATAATCATCATCCAGATGCACCGGGTTGCGATCGGTTGAGACCTGCGCGAACATCTCGATGTCTTGGTCCGTGACCACCTTTTGCAGGTGGCGGATCATGCCCATCTCGATTTCTTCGATAGTGATGGTTCCGCGTGGCAGATTGTCCAACATTCGACCCTCCAGGTCTGATGGGCTGAGTAATATTCGGGCAGATTACGCCCTGGTGTTGGAACTTTATTACTTTGCAGGCGCAGAAAATCAAGTGGAAAATTTGTTAACGCAGCTTTCCAATCGCATAGTTGGGCGACATGTTTTCCTTTTTTAAATAGCTACTTAGCGCATTTTCATCGGGTTGGTGCGACGTTTTGGTTTCAAATCCTGCAAGCCCCCCAGTGATGAACAGAGAATCAATATCTTCGCCCATAGCCCCCTGAATGTCGGTGTGCAGCCCATCACCAATGGCCAAAATCCGGCCATCGCCCACCAAACGGCCGGTTGAGGCGATGCGCCGCCGGGCCAAATCATAGATCGGTGGATGCGGTTTGCCAAAGTACAGGCTCTCGCCGCCCATTTCACTATACAGTCGCGCCAGCGCACCGGCGCACCATTCACGCGTCTCGCCGCGGTCCACCACAATGTCAGGGTTGGCACACAGCAGCTTCATCCCCATTTGCTTGGCATAAAGGAAATCCGCACGGTTCACTTCCAGATCGGCCATCGGATCAAACGGGCCACAGCACACAATGCCGGTGGCGTCTTGCAAGGGCACACGGGTGATCTCAATCGGCTGGTCTATCAGCGATAAGGGCTCAAAAAAGCCGGCATCACGTTGCCAGTCGCCCATGAAATACACCTTGTCGCCAACGGCCCCGCGGAACATGGCAGAACGTGCGCTATCGCCGGAGGTGGCGATCAGATCATAGCAATCAGGTGGCACGCCGAACTGGCCCAGTTGTGTCTCTACCCCGCTGCGCGGTTTGGGTGAATTGGTCACCAACACGACAGTGCCGCCGGTTTTGCGGTAGGCGCGCAGGGCTGTGACCGCCTCGGGGAAGGCCTGAATGCCGTTATGTACGCAGCCCCACAGATCAACAAACAACGCATCATAGCGCTCTGAAACATCGGCGAGGGATTGGATGATCTGGGTCATATCGGGGCCTTGGCTGCATGGGGTACGGGGTGCGGAGCAGATATGACAGCCCGCGCTTGGATTTGCCAGCCCGGCTGGCGGGTGGTGTGACCTGAGGCCAACCAGGGGAAACCCTGCGCACAGGGGCCTTGCGCCAGCTGGGATATTGCCTGACGCAGGAATGCAGGCGCGCAAGAGTGGACAATGGTATGCTCCGCGAACTACCAAGGGAACAGAGCATAGACGAGTTGGGAGAAAGCCTTTTGATCGCTACACCGCAGGAAATGATCGGCAAACTGGCGCCCTACGCCGAATTGGGCATCAATCGCGTGATCCTGAACATGAATTTCGGGCTGGACGCGCAGGAAACATTGGATGCAATCCAGTGTTTTGCCGAGGACGTGTTGCCACATTTCATCATCTCTGACGCCCCAATGGTTGCCCAATGAGCAACCCGCGCGAGGCCTTTATCACTGCCATGCGCCAAGTGGCCGCAACAGTAACTGTTGTCACCACGGATGGCCCGGCCGGGCAGATGGGGGCAACAGTCAGTGCGTTCACGTCACTGTCGGCTGATCCTCCATCAGTTTTGGTGTGTCTGAAGGCCGACAGCCGCATTGCCGGGGCTGTGCGAGACAACGGGGTGTTTTGCGTTAACATCCTGCCCGAGGACGCCGAGCAAACAGCACACCGATTTGCCGGCGCGTTTGACCGCGAAAATCCCAACCGGTTTACAGGGCTGGAGATCACAGACACCCAAGAGGGCCCGATATTGCCGCGCGCCACTGCATTTACATGTTCGCTCAATCATATTGTGACCCACGGCAGCCATGCGATTTGCATTGGTAATGTCACCGGTATCTCAAACACCGGGGAAAAGCCACTGACCTATATGAGCGGTGAATTTCATATTGTCCGGCCCAAAGCCGATTGAAGGAGACCACGCATGCCAATGATCAGAGTTGAAATGTTTGCAGGCCGCACCGCGGATCAAAAGCGCGCGTTGGTCAAAGAGCTGACCGAGGCCTTTGTGCGTGCCGCCGGGGGCAATCCACAAAGCGTGCAGGTTGTGCTGAGCGATGTTGAGAAAAGCGATTGGGCCGCTGGTGGCCAGCTTTATTCTGATAAGCCCTAGAAGGCGTAAAATGGCACAAGCGATCAGTTGTGACTGGT
>DFBW01000316.1 GCA_002366775.1 Roseovarius sp. UBA3070
ACACAAAATCCCGGTCGCCCGCAGTACCGCGCGTGACTTGCAAATAGATCATCCCATCGGTGATGCCGTTCACCCGCACCAATTCGCGGTGGATATCAAGCAGATCGTCAAATGCTTCGGGCTTTTGCATGTCCAATTCATTTAATGACCGCTCCAGCCGGTTCAAATGGCCACCAAAATCAATCAGCTTGCCGCCCAATACGCTGGTCACCTCATACACACCGTCAGCCATCAAGAACGCCCGATCAAAGATCGAGATTTTGGCCTCGGTTTCGGGCAGGTAGTCGCCGTTCAGATACACAGTGCGCATGGTCATTATCCCCAAAGTGCGGCCTTGGGTGGATGCACCCCGGCCTTATCAAATTTCAAAGGTTCATCGCGGTCTTCGGCCAACAGAAGCGGGCCGTCAAGGTCTGTTACCATGACGCCTTGTGCAACCAGGGTCGCCGGGGCCATTGCCAAAGACGACCCGACCATGCAACCAACCATGACCTGGTAGCCCTCAGCCAAGGCCGCTTCGCGCAGCTTCAAGGCCTCGGTCAGCCCGCCGGTTTTGTCCAGTTTGATGTTCACCACATCGTATTTGCCCTTAAGGCCGGGCAGGCTGGCACGGTCATGACAGCTCTCATCGGCGCAAACCGGCACAGGCCGGTCCATGCCAATCAGCGCGTGATCGTCAGCAGCTGGCAAAGGCTGCTCTACCAGCGCCACACCCAGCCGCATCAGATGCGGTGCCAACTCGCCATAGACTTCAGCGCTCCAGCCTTCATTCGCATCCACGATTATGGTGGATTTGGGCGCACCAGCCCGCACAGCCTCAAGGCGTGCCATATCATCGGGCGTTCCCAGCTTGATCTTCAGCAAGGGGCGAAACGCATTTTTTGCAGCTTGCACCTGCATCTTTTCGGGTGTGTCCAGTGACAAGGTATACGCGGTGATTTCCGGGCCCGGCTTGGCCAATCCGGCCAATTCCCATACCCGCTTGCCCGTGCGCTTGGCTTCCAGATCCCACAACGCGCAATCCAGCGCATTGCGCGCAGCCCCGGCGGGCAACAAATCATACAGCGCCTCGCGGGTCACATCCCCTGAAAGCCCTTCGATCTCGGCTGTCACACTCTCCAGGGTCTCACCGTAACGCTCATAAGGCACACATTCGCCCCAGCCCTGCACACCGTCGGCTTCAATCCGCACCGTCAGCACTTTCGCCTCGCTTCGTGACCCGCGTGAAATGGTAAACACCTGTGCCAGCTTGAACACATCGCGAGAGACAGAAATTTTCATGTACGCGCGTCCCGGGCTTGACCCGGGACCTCCATATTAGGGGTCGAGGCCCCGGGTCAGGCCCGGGGCAGGTGTTTCCTAGATCGCCGCCAGTGCATCCACCAGTTTGCCCGACCCAAAGCGGTAAGGATCGGTCGCAGGCAAGCCCATCTCGGCCTCAACACTTGCCAGATAGGCAAGCGCATCATCTTGGGACATATGCTGTGTGTTCACCGACACGCCGACAACCTGAGAGGCCGGGTTCGCCACCTGCGCAATCGGCAATGCAGTGTCGCGCAGGGTTTGCAACGTGGGTGGCGTGTAATCGGGCAAGCCGCGCATATGGGTGCGGGTTGGTTCGTGGCACAGGATCAACGCATCGGGCTGTCCGCCATGGATCAGCGCCATGGTCACACCTGAATAGCTGACGTGAAACAGGCTGCCTTGTCCTTCTATCAGATCCCAGTGATCTTCGTCATTATCCGGTGTCAGATATTCAACTGACCCGGCCATGAAATCCGCAATCACCGCATCCAACGGCACGCCGTGCCCGGTGATCAGAATGCCCGTCTGGCCCGTGGCGCGAAACGTCGCCTTCATACCGCGCGCAACCATGTCGCGCTCCATCGCCATCGCGGTGTACATTTTGCCAACGGAACAATCAGTTCCCACTGCCAGACACCTCTTGCCTGTGCGTTTCTTGCCGTTGGCAATCGGATAGCCAACTGACGGAACACGCACATCATGCATGGTGCCGCCATGGGTCTGGCTGGCTGCGGTCAGATCGCCCTCGTCGCGCAACAGGTTGTGCAGCCCCGAGGCCAGATCATACCCCATTTCCAGCGCCTCGATCAGCACTTCTTTCCAGGCTTGGCTGATGATGCCACCCCGGTTGGCCACCCCGATGACCAGCGTCTTGGCACCGGCGGCTTTGGCCTCGGCCAGGGACATATCTGTCAGGCCCAGATCGGCACCACAGCCGGGCAAGCGTAGCTGTCCTACGGCGTAATCGGGGCGCCAGTCGCGGATACCGATGGCCACTTTCGCAGCCAACATATCGGGCGCATCGCCCAGAAACAGCAGATAAGGTGATTCAATCATGGTGCAGCCTCCCAGGGGCGGAATCAGTGTCAGCGCCTAGTTTCCTACGTTTTCTCTGCGATGTTTTGTCAAAATCGAGGTGCTGGAAGGCTGAGTTGCAAGATTATTCGTCAATATGGTCGAACTACGCAAGATATTCCCAAGGTTTAGATTAAACCTCACTGGATTCTTGTGGCGCATCCTCATCAGACAACACATTGGCCTGCAATGCTCCGGGCATAGGCATGCCGATCACACCTGTGGCCATCACCTCGCCTGTTTCCTTGGGCGCGTCAGAATGCACGCGGCGTGCAACCGCAATCATCGCCACAATGACGCCAATCAGCACCAACAGTATTTGCAAACCACGCCCATCGGCGATGGCAATCATGTTGGGCCCCAAGAGCATTCCGAATACCTGCCCCAATTGCAGCAGAAAAACCATCGTGCCTGAGGCCGGAACCACCTGTGCGGCTGTCAGTTGGTCATTCGCGTGCGCGGCCAAAATGGAATAGACAGGCAATGTAACGGCAGCGATCACTGCAAACCCCACCACAGTGTGTGAGCTTGAGGTGTCCACGGCTATCCATAGGGCGGCCAACGCCGATATTACACTTAGCCCGATCACCACATAGCGCCGGTCAGTTTGGTCTGAAATCCAGCCAATTGGATATTGCACCACGCCTGCTGCAATCATCGCAACCACCAGCGCACCTGAGGCCTGCGCGGTGGAAAATCCTTGGCTAAGCGCATAAAGCGGCAGCGCAATAAACCAGGCGGAAACGCCAACGCTCATCAATGTGATGCCCAGCACTGCCATGGGCGACACTTTGTAAAGCCGCATCACCGTCATCCGTTCGGGCACTTCAAAGTCCGGTGCGCGGTTGTTGGACAACAGCAATGGCACAATCGCCAACGAGATCAGCACCGAAACGATGCCAAACATCAGGTTGCCCGAGGGGTCAGGAAACCCCACCAACGCGGTGCCCAACGCCGGCCCCAACGTCTGAATGATAAAATAGACTGATAGCACCTGCGCGCGAATGCGGTTTTCGGTCTTGGCGTTCAGCCAGCTTTCAGTGACCACATAAAGCCCTGGAAAACAGACACCTGCCAAAAACCGCATCGTGGACCAGCTCCATGGATCACTGGTCAGAAGGTGGATGACCGAGGCGATGGACACCAACGAGGCCAGCGCCGAAAACACCCTGATATGCCCGACCTTTGCAATCAGATGTGGCACCGTCACTGTGCCAATCAGTGCGCCAAGCGGA
>DFBW01000227.1:0-337 GCA_002366775.1 Roseovarius sp. UBA3070
ACTCCAGCACGCGCCCCTCATCCACCAGCATCACCGGGATGCCGTTGCGGATGGGAAAGGCCAGGTTGGCAGCGCGGCTGATCAGTTCTTGCGCATCGGCGTCATACTCCAGCCGGGTTTGTGTCAACGGGCAGATCAGCGTCTCCAACATGCGACGGTCAAAGCTGTTTGGTGCAACACTCATTGCATCACCTCTTTATCACCTTCCCCGCTGCGCAGGGCAAATTCGATTAATGTGACCAACGTTTCGCGCCGCGTGCTCAGCGATGGTGCCTCCAGCAGCGCTTGTTTGTCCTCGGGTTCAAATCCCAAAAGCATGGACAATGAATTGACCAGC
>DFBW01000227.1:389-5570 GCA_002366775.1 Roseovarius sp. UBA3070
CAGAAACGCCGAGCGATCAAACCCAACGTCAACATCTTTTGGGCCGAGATCACGCTCGAACCCCTCCCAGGAAACCTGCGCGCGGCGGTAGGGGGTGAAGCCGTCGATTTCGTCCACAATCCGAAAGCGCGACGCCCCCGACAGGGTGATCATGTAGCGCCCGTCCTCGGTTTCGGAAAACTGGGTGACACGTCCAGCGCAACCAATGGCGTGCAGCCCGTTTTCAGCCCGCCCCGGTATGGCATTGGGCTGGATCATCCCGATCAGGCGCTGCGGCGTTTTCAAAACGTCTTCAAGCATTGCCAGATATCGCGGCTCAAACAGATGCAGCGGCAACCGCGAGCGAGGCAGCAACAGCGCCCCCGGCAAGGGGAAAATCGGGATCACATCGGGCAGGTCGGCTGAGTTGAACATAGCCATGTAACTAACCCGCCCCCTGCATCATGCAAATATCATTGAACTCAGTTTGCGACGGCCATTTAACACAATCGGATCATTGGGTTTCAAGGCCTCAAATACGGTAAAAAGCTGTTGCTTGGCGGCGCCGTCGTTCCATTCGCCATCACGACGGAACAGTTCCAGCAATTCGTCCACCGCCTCTTGGCTTTGGCCTGCGGCTTGCAACGCCTGCGCCAGATCAAACCGCGCCTGATGGTTGTCAGGGTCTGCGTCCACCGCAGCTTTCAACTCGCCCACGGGGCCTGCATTCTGGGCTTGGCGGGCCAGTTCCAGTTGGGCATGCGCCGCTTCCAGTTCGGGGGCTGCGCTGATCTCGGCGGGGGCGCCGTTCAGGATCGCTTCGGCCTGATCCAGATCATCCATGGCAATATGCGCCCGCACCATTCCGGCAAAGGCCGCAGCGCTGGCGGGATCTTCCTCAAGTATGGCTGCAAAGGTTTGCGCGGCATCAACCGCGGCTCCTTCTTCCAGCATCTGCTCGGCGGCTTCGATCGCATCGTCCAGCCCGCCACTGGCGTCACCGCCTGCTGTTTCAATCGCTTTGGCGACAAAAGCATCAATCTCGGACGGGGGCAGCGCGCCCTGAAACGCATCAATCGGCTGACCTTGCCAAAAGACATAGACCGTGGGGATAGATTGCACCTTCAGTTGGCCTGCAATCATCTGGTTTTCATCGACATTGATCTTGGCCATGCGCACAGCGCCTTTGGCCTTTGTCACGGCCGCTTCCAATGCCGGACCCAGAGTTTTGCACGGGCCGCACCACGGCGCCCAGAAATCCACGATCACCGGCACGGTTTGCGAGGCTTCGACCACCTCAACCATAAAGTCAGCCTCAGTGACGTCCTTGATCAGATCAGCGGTCGCGGCGGGGTTTTGGCCTTGGCCCAGTTCAAGCATTCATGCATTCCCTTATATGTGACGCTGGGTATATGTGGCCCCGCGCCCTAAAGTCAAAGGTCAAAGCTGGCAAAAACCGGGGCATGATCGCTTGGTTTCTCCCAACCGCGTGCTGCGCGCACAACGCGGCTGGAATGGCCCGCACCCGAAATATCGGCAGTGGCCCAGACATGATCCAGGCGGCGGCCCTTGTCGGCCTCGTCCCAATCGCGGGCGCGATATGACCACCAGCTGTACAGCAAACCTTCGGGAATATCCTGACGGGTGATGTCAACCCAATTGCCAGCGTCTTGTGTTTGGGCCAGCTGTTCCACTTCGACAGGTGTATGGCTGACCACCTTCAGCAGTTTCTTGTGTGACCACACATCATCTTCGCGCGGGGCAATGTTGAGGTCCCCCACCAGAATGGATTTTTGTGGGGCGTCCTTGTGAAACCAGTCGCGCATCTCGGTCAGGTAATCCAGTTTCTGACCAAACTTCTCGTTCACCTCGCGGTCGGGCACATCACCGCCGGCGGGCACATAAAAATTGTGGATCGTCACACCGTTTTCCAGACGCCCCGCGATATGGCGCGCGTGGCCAAGGCTGGCAAAATCCTCGGCGCCTGCTTCTACCATTGGCAGTTTCGACAGGATCGCCACACCATTGTATCCCTTCTGCCCGCGCGCCACCATGTGGGTGTAACCCAGCTCGGCAAAGGCCTCGGTCGGGATTTTCTCAACCGGGCTTTTGCATTCCTGCAGGCACAAAACATCAGGGCCTTCTTCGGCCAGCAATTTACAAACGATCGGCTCGCGCAGGCGGACCGAATTGATGTTCCAAGTGGCAAGGGTAAAAGACATGGCAAAGCTCCGGCTTTTGGGGTTGTGGCGAACATGCCCATGGGGCTTGGCCGGGTGCAACCTGTTTCCTGCGATTTATACGCCTGTTTACTGGATAGGGGTTTGCTGAATTGCCCTTGTTTCCAAATGGTATCGCTCAAACTCAAAAAAAGACCCCGGTAGATCACCGGGGCCAGTCCAACAGGGAAGTGCATATGATAACCCGCATATGCGACGGGTAAGTCATCTTACGTCAGTTTCTCACGCATGGGTCTGGTTTTCTTTGATCCACGTCAATAATTCACGCAAGCAGGCGATATCCACCGGATTCTGTCACCAACAGCCGGGCATTTCCGGGATCAGGCTCAATTTTCTGACGCAGACGGTAGATATGAGTTTCCAACGTATGTGTCGTAACGCCTGCGTTATACCCCCAAACCTCGTGCAGCAGCACGTCGCGTGCCACCACGCCCTCGGTTGAGCGATAAAGGAACTTTAGAATGTTGGTTTCTTTTTCGGTCAGACGGATTTTGCGGTCGTCTTCCGTCACCAGCATCTTCATTGCGGGTTTAAAGGTGTATGGCCCCAGCTGAAAAATCGCATCTTCAGATTGTTCATGCTGACGCAATTGCGCGCGGATACGGGCCAGCAGCACCGGAAACTTGAACGGTTTGGTCACATAGTCATTGGCACCGGCATCAAGGCCCAGAATAGTGTCGGCATCGCCGTCATGGCCGGTCAGCATCATCACCGGGGCTTTCACACCTTGTTTGCGCATCAACCGGCACAGCTCGCGCCCATCGGTATCCGGCAGGCCCACATCCAGGATCACCAGATCATAGATGCCATCCTTTACGCGCAGCATCGCATCAGCACCATTTTCGGCTTCGAACACATCGAAATCTTCGGTCATTACCAATTGTTCGCTCAATGCTTCGCGCAGATCGAGGTCATCATCTACCAAAAGAATTTTCTTAAGCTGTGCCATCTGGCCAACACCCTTTTATCGTTTGATCTGATCTTGACCTTGATCACAAGAATCTCAAGGTCTGCAACACTCTCATCACGGCCAAGTGTTGAAGTGCGATCAAATGTTTCACATTATTGCAAAATCCTGTAGAGGATCAGCGCTGAATACACTGAGAAAGACACCAATGAGCCTATCACCTGACATCACCGAAGTTCTGGCCCGCGCCCGCGCAGACCTGCGCATGGGCGTGCCCGTGGTTTTGCAGGGCGACGAAACGGCGATGTTGGTGATCGCAGCAGAAACACTGAGCGACGCGCGGTTGGCGGACCTGCGCACCCTGCCCGGCTCGCCGGTGCTGGCCATCACCGCACGCCGGGCCGAAACCCTCAAAGCGCGTGCTTATGACGGTGACTTGGCACGCGTGGTGATCCCTGCGGATGCCGGCCGCGCGTGGATCGACAGCATCGCCGATCCGGCGGATGACCTGAATTCCCCCATGAAAGGCCCGCTAAAAAGCCTGCGCGACGGGTCTGCCAATATGGCGCGCCTGGCAATCCAGCTGACCAAATCCGCGCGGTTGTTGCCCGCGGCTGTGTTGATGGATGTCGCAGACGGCGCCGACTTTGCAGCGACACACGCCCTGACACATGTGCAAGTGGCAGATGCAGGCGTGCAGATGGATGCCGCCTCGCCGATGCATTCGATTGTCAGCGCGCGCCTGCCCTTGCAGGTGTCTGAGGCCGGGCGGCTGCATGTTTTTCGCCCCGAAGATGGCGCGGATGAGCATTACGCCGTCGAAATAGGGCGGCCCAACCGCGAAGAGCCTGTGCTGTCCCGCCTGCATTCGGCATGTTTTACCGGCGATTTACTCGGCTCTCTCAAGTGCGATTGTGGCCCACAGCTGCGCGGCGCATTGTCACAGATGGGCCATGAGGGCGCTGGGATTCTGCTCTATCTCAATCAGGAAGGCCGCGGCATTGGTCTGGCCAACAAAATGCGTGCCTACAGCCTGCAAGATCAGGGTTTTGACACGGTTGAGGCCAATCACCGGCTGGGATTTGAGGATGACGAGCGCGATTTCCGCATCGGTGCCGACATCCTGCGCCGCCTGGGGTTTTCATCTGTGCGTTTGCTGACCAACAATCCCGCCAAGATCGCCATGATGCAGCAAAACGGCATCGACGTGGCCGAACGCGTGCCCCTGAAAGTCGGCGAGAACCACCATAACGAGGGCTATCTGGCCACCAAAGCCGCCAAATCGGGACATATGTTATGAGACCAGCCGATGCTTGATGATCTCGATGATATTCACCCGCTGTTTCACGGCGCGCCCAAAACCACCGAATTCAAAAAACTGCGCAAACGCATTGTGAAATACGTCCGAGAGGCGGTGGATCAATACGGCATGATTGAACGCGATGCCCGCTGGCTGGTCTGCCTGTCGGGCGGCAAAGACAGCTATACGCTGCTGGCCGTTCTGCACGAGCTGAAATGGCGCGGCATGCTGCCGGTGGACATCCTGGCCTGCAATCTGGATCAGGGGCAACCGGGGTTTCCGGCCACGGTGCTGCCGGAGTTTCTGGAGAAAATGGGCGTGCCCCACCGGATTGAATATCAGGATACCTATTCCATCGTCATGGATAAAATCCCGCAGGGGCGCACGTTTTGCGCGCTGTGTTCGCGGCTGCGGCGTGGCAACCTCTATCGTATTGCCCGCGAAGAAGGATGTTCAGCCGTTGTGCTGGGCCATCACCGTGACGACATTCTGGAAACCTTTTTCATGAACCTCTTTCACGGCGGGCGCTTGGCCACGATGCCGGCCAAGCTGGTCAATGAGGAGGGTGATTTGTTTGTGTATCGCCCTCTTGCCCATGTTGCCGAAGCCGATTGCGAGAAGTTTGCGCGCGCGATGAACTACCCCATTATCCCTTGTGATCTGTGTGGATCCCAAGACGGCTTGCAACGTCAACAGGTCAAACAGATCCTTGATGGCTGGGAAGCCAACGCACCGGGGCGCAGGCAGGTGATGTT
>DFBW01000227.1:5668-6782 GCA_002366775.1 Roseovarius sp. UBA3070
GCATGATCCCGGTCTTGGCGCGGGCGGATGTTAATCTGGGTGATATCAGTGTCACCACGCTCAGCGATGGGCATCTTGTGATGCCGGGTGCCTTCTTCTTTGATGGTCTGCCACAAGATGAGGTCAAGGAGATCCTGGCGCAGCACAACCTGCCTTCCGACCAAATGAAGCCGCCGTGCAATGTCACCATGATGCAGGATGGCGACAAAACAATCCTGTTTGATGTCGGCTCTGGCCCGGCGTTCATGCCAACAGCCGGTTCCTTGCTGGACAGTCTGGAGGCGACAGGTGTCGCCCCCGAGGACGTGACCCATGTGGTGTTCACCCATGCGCACCCCGATCACCTGTGGGGGGTGCTGGATGACTTTGACGATCCGGTATTTCCTGAGGCGCAGTACATGATGGGTCAGGCAGAGTGGGACTATTGGAGCGATCCTGACACAGTGAACACCATTGGCGAGGCGCGTGCGTCATTTGCAGCGGGTGCGGCCCGTCGGCTTGCGGCCATTGAGGACCGCTGCACCATGTTCCTGGATGGGCAGGAGGTTCTGCCCGGTATTCTGGCGCATGCCAGCTTTGGCCACACACCAGGGCATATGTCGTTTGAGGTTCGCGGTGGCACCCAATCCCTGATGGTGATCGGAGATGCCATCGGCAACGCACATGTGGCCATGGCGCGGCCCGAATGGCCCAGCGGGGCGGATCAGGATGCCGATCTTGGGGCCACAACGCGCACGCGGCTGCTGGATCAGATGGCGCAGGATCAGATGCTTGTGATCGGCTTTCATCTGCCGGATGGTGGCATAGGCCGGGTGGAACGTGCGGATACCAATTATCGCTTTGTACCGGAGGGAATGTGATGCGCTGGATGGCTGCATGGGTTGCATTGGCAGGCATAGCGCATGCCAGTGAAGATATCGCCGATAAATACCCCGGATCACTGCTCTATGACGAACCGGTCGAAGTGATCCCCGGCGTATTCTCGGCCATCGGCACCAGCTCTCCTCCAACCTATGAGAATGCAGGCCATAACAATAACCTCAGCTTTATCGTCACTGGCGATGGTGTGGTGGTGATCAATGGCGGCGCCGCCTATGGGCTGGCCAAGGCTCTG
>DFBW01000042.1:0-568 GCA_002366775.1 Roseovarius sp. UBA3070
TACTTGATACGGAAACCACAGGGTTTGAACCGGAACAAGGTGACCGGATCGTTGAGATCGGCGCGGTTGAACTGTTCAACCACATGCCCACGGGCAAAACCTATCACCAATACATAAACCCGGAACGCGCCATGCCTGAAGATGCCTTTAAGGTGCATGTCCTGGGCGATGATTTTTTGCGGGTCCAGCCGGTGTTTGCCAAAATCGCCCAAGATTTTCTGGATTTCGTGCAGGATTCCAGGTTGGTCATCCACAACGCCTCGTTCGATATGAAGTTTCTTAATGCTGAGTTGGGCTGGCTGAAGCTGCCAAAGCTACCGATGGAGCAGGCACTGGATACACTGGCGATAGCTCGTAAAAAATTTCCCGGCTCGCCTGCATCTCTGGATGCCCTGTGCCGTCGGTTCAACATTGATAACGCAGCGCGCACATTGCACGGTGCTTTGCTCGATTCTGAGATACTGGCCGAAGTGTATTTGGAGCTGATCGGCGGCAGGCAACCCGATTTCGCCTTGGCTGGAAACAGCGCAACAAGTGTGGCTCAGGGCAGCGATACCGAATGGCGGGC
>DFBW01000042.1:596-1326 GCA_002366775.1 Roseovarius sp. UBA3070
GCTCACCAGGCCATGATTGACAGCCTGGGAGACGCAGCACTTTGGAAAAAGCTAGGCTGAGGGCGTTTTGGCCTCTTCAGCGGCAGCCGCCTGACGACGGGCGATTTCAGTGCGATACAGCGCTACGAAATCAATGTTTTCCAGATTCAGCGGCGGAAAGCCCCCATCGCGGGTCACGTCGCTGACAATCCGGCGCATGAACGGAAACACCATGCGCGGGCATTCCACCAACAAGAAAGGGTGCAGCTGCTCGTCTGGCAGGCCCTCAATGTGGAACACGCCGGAATATTCCAGCTCAAGCAAGAAAAGCGATTCACCGCCTTCTTTGTTTTTTGATTCGATATTGAGCTTGGTGATGACTTCGTACTGATTTTCAGCTGGGCGCTTCTTGGGCTCAAGATTGACGCTTACAGTCACATCCGGGGTCACTTCACCGCCTACGCCGCGCTGGGCAAGCAGGTTTTCAAATGACATGTCACGAATGAATTGGGTCAGAATGTTCATCTTAACTTGGGGCTGCTCTTGTGCAGCGCCATTTTCTTTCTCAGCCATCAGGGCCTCCAGCGGAAAATCAATGTTCGGTGGCACACTTAACAGGATGGTCGGGCCGCCTCAATGCCTGCCTTAGTGCTTTGTCCAGCCAGATGTAGGGTGTGTTGGCTGTTTCGTCGGCGCAACCTCGGTATATTCCCCTTCGATGATCGTTTCGCCGCCACGGCTGGGGCGGTAT
>DFBW01000042.1:1508-3694 GCA_002366775.1 Roseovarius sp. UBA3070
GAGCCACGCAAATTGTTCATTGCCATGGCGCCTTGGGTTTTTACCAAATAAGTGCCCAAAATAGCCGTCAACACGACGATACCCAATGTGGGCCACAGCCCAATAAAGCCGCCCACCTGAATGAACAGGGCAATTTCAATCAACGGAACGGCGAGAAACGCCAGAAACAGCCACATTTGCGGGCCTCCATGCTTTTGGTCAGGCGCGATGGTGGACTTGACCGTGTACCTCACCTACATAAGAGCCAACGGGGCATGTTTCCATGCCCTACCTGAAATGAGGTAGTCATGAATTCGCCTATTCTTCAGCTGCTGGTACTGGCCGGTATTGCTGTTTTCCTGATCCTGAGGTTGAAAAACGTGCTGGGCACGCGTGACGGGTTTGAAGGCCCGCCGCGCAATGCGTCCAGCCCGGCCCAGGAGCGCCGTAACGAATTTGAAGTGGTTGATGGCGGCCCGGACCGCGACATCACCGATCATGTCCCCGAGGATACAGATGCAGCCGGCGCCTTGGCCGATATGAAACGGATTGAGCCACAGTTTGGGGTCACCGACTTTTTGCAAGGCTCACGCGGGGCCTATGAAATGATCCTGATGGCGTTTGAAAACGGCAAGCTGGACGAGGTAATGCCATTTCTGTCTGAAGAGGTGTATGAAACCTTCGTTCAGGTGGTTGATGCGCGCCAGGAACAAGGCCTGACCATCGACGCTGAATTTATCGGGCTGCGCGAAACCGCGCTGGCGGATGCGACTTTTGATCAATCCAGCAAACGGGCGGAAATCACTGTTCGCTTTGTTGCCGAGTTGGTCTCGGTTGTGCGCAATAAGGACGGCGACGTTATCGAGGGCACACCGGGCCAGTCGAAAAAGCAAAAAGACATCTGGACCTTTGAGCGCGTGATGGGATCAAATGATCCGAACTGGCGGCTTGTTGCCACGGGCGAATGATCAGAACGTGGGCGGCAATAACATTCCTTTGGGCGTCCCTTGCGGGCGCCCTTGCCGCGAATGAGCTGACCCACACATTACTGAGCTTTGATGATTTGCAAGGCTGGGAAGCAGATGCGCATGACGACGCGCTGAGTGTTTTTGTAAACACCTGCACCGATATGCGTGATCCCGATTGGCGTTCACTTTGTGCATTGGCCCAGCAACACCCGGATGCGAAATCCTTCTTTGAATTGTTCTTTCGCCCAGTGCTGATCGAAAACGAGTCACGCGCATTGTTCACCGGGTATTTTGAGCCAGAGTTGCAAGGCGCGCTGTACCCGGATGCGCGCTATCGCTATCCGCTTTACCGCGAGCCGAAGGCATCCAAAGCATCCAATCCATGGTTCACTCGCCGAGAGATAGAGACCGGTGAATTTATGCGTGGCCAGGGTTATGAGATCGCCTGGGTTGATGACCCGGTGGAATTGTTTTTCCTGCAAATCCAAGGGTCGGGGCGCATCAAGCTGCCCAACGGCAATGTGGTTCGTGTGGGATATGGCGGGTCAAACGGCCATGAATACCGATCAATCGGTGTCGAACTGGTGAGCCGGGGCGTCTACAAGGCGCATCAAGTATCGGCGCAGGTGATCAAGAACTGGGTCAAACGCAATCCGATCAAAGGTCGGGAACTGCTGTATCACAACCCATCCTATGTGTTCTTTCGCCGGATTGATGACGTGGCCGCCAGCAAAGGCCCAAAAGGCGCGATGAACCGCTCGATCACCACGATGCGCACCATTGCAGTTGATCCGGCCTTTACCCCGCTGGGCGCACCGGTCTGGATTGAAAAGGGTGGTAAAACCAAGATCAACCGGCTGATGGTGGCACAAGACACCGGCTCGGCGATCAAGGGGCCACAACGCGCCGACATCTTCTTTGGTACGGGTGACCGGGCAGGCCGCGACGCCGGAAAGCTGCGTGATCCGGGCCGCATGGTGGTGTTGCTGCCTATACAACGAGCCTACGCGATGTTGTCGGAGCAATTGTAATGGCCGGTCGGCGTCCGCGTCCGGACGAATTGGAACTGTGGCGCAAAGTGGCGCAAAACACCCAACAAATGCACGCAGATCACCAGCGATCTGAACACCCCATAACCAATCTGAAAACGCCCAAACCCAAGCGCCTGCCGATAGAGCCTTTCACCCTGGGCCAAAAATCAAATGGCACAGCCCCACCCCACAAAACGTTGCCCGGCAT
>DFBW01000280.1:0-2162 GCA_002366775.1 Roseovarius sp. UBA3070
GAGGGCATAAAGGCTCTGGACAGGGACGACCCCGAACTCAGCGCCATCCTGTTCGAGCGGCTGCGCGGTGAGGGCATTGAAATTGCCGAACACGCCATGGCGGCAGAAATCCGTGGCCAAGTCGGCGCGATTGAGGTGGTGGCCAAGGATGGTCGGATCTTCAAGGGCACACATCTGCTGATGGCTGTGGGGCGCAAGGCCAACACCGACAAGCTGAACCTGGACGCCGCAGGCATTGAGCCGTCACGCCGCGGCATCAAGGTGGATGACGCCCTGAAGACCACCAACAAACGCGTCTATGCCATTGGCGATGTGGCGGGCGGGCTGCAATTTACCCATGTGGCGGGCTATCACGCGGGCATCATCATCCGCTCGGCCGTGTTGGGCCTGCCTGCCAAACAGCGCCGCGATCACATCCCCTATGCCATCTACACCGACCCCGAGCTGGCCCAGATCGGCCTGACCGAGGCCCAGGCCAAAAAGGCCCATGGTGCCAAACTGGAGGTCGTGCGGTTTCACTACGCGCACAATGATCGCGCCATTGCAGAACGCAAAACCGATGGTCTGATCAAGGTGATGGTTGTCAAAGGGCGCCCCGTAGGGGCCTCAATCGTCGGCGCGCAGGCCGGCGAGTTGATCAATCTCTGGGCGCTGGTGCTGGCCAATAAACTGAAGATGAAACATGTGGCTGGCATGGTTGCCCCCTACCCTACCATTGGCGAATTGAACAAACGTGTCGCAGGGGCCTATTTCTCGCCGCGGTTGTTTGATAATCCTATGCTCAAACGGGTGGTTGGTTTTGTACAACGCTGGCTGCCGTAACCCATCCATGGAATGCAAATGCTGAACTCATTGTCCGGTCGATTTGTCATCCTGACCGCCGTCTTTGTGATGCTGGCGGAAATCCTGATCTTTGTGCCGTCGATTGCACGCTACCGCGAAGATTTTCTGATGGACCGGTTGGAGCGGGCACAGATCGCGTCCCTTGCCCTGCTGGCCGACGATATGATCGACCCCTCCGTTCAGGAAGAACTGCTGGACAATGCCGGTGTATTCAACGTTGTGCTGCGCCGCGATGAGGCGCGCCAACTGGTGCTGTCCTCGCCGATGCCCCACCCAATTTCCGAGACCTTTGATCTGCGCGATGCCGGAGCGCTGGAACTCATCGGCGATGCCATCGCGCGGCTGTCACAACGCGAACCCGACGTCATTCGCGTCATCGGCCAACCTGCCCGCATGGGTGGTCTGCTGATCGAGGTGACGCTGGAAACCAGCACCTTGCGCGCCGCGATGGTGGATTATGGCCTGCGTATTCTGGTGTTGTCGGCAGTGATTTCTCTGATCACGGCCATCATGCTCAACCTCGCCGTGCGCCGTATTCTGGTCAAACCGATCCGCCGTCTGGTGGAGCATATGAAATCCTATGCCTCGGCCCCGGAAGATGCGCGCCGGGTGATTGAACCCTCCGCCAGCATCCGCGAGGTGCGCGAGGCCGAGGACACCTTGTTAAGCCTGCAAACCCAGCTGACCCACGCCCTGAAACAGCGTGAACGCCTGGCACAACTGGGAAGCGGCGTGGCCAAGATCAGCCATGACTTGCGCAACATCCTGACCAGTGCGCAGCTGTTCACGGATCGCATTGAAATGTCCCAAGACCCGGCGGTCATGCGGATGGCCCCCAAGCTGGTGAATTCCATCACCCGTGCGGTGCATCTGTGCGAAACCACACTGGACTTTGGCAAAGCCGAAGAACGCGCCCCGGTGCTGACCAGCTTTGATTTGCAAGAGATCATAAGTGACGTCATCGAAAGCGAAAAACTATCGGTGGCTGATTACGATCTGAGCTTTTCGGTGGATGTGCCAGACGGCCTGAAAGTTCGTGGTGATGCCGAACAAATGTACCGCGCCATTCAAAACCTCGCGCGCAACGCACGCCAGGCCATTGTCAATGCAGGTAACCCGGGTGAAATCAGCGTTTCGGCCTCGGAAACGTCGGCTGAATGGCTGATCTATGTCGCCGATACTGGCCCGGGGTTGCCGCCGAAAGCGCAGGAATATTTGTTCCAGCCGTTTCAGGGCGGCACCACGCGGGATGGCACCGGCCTTGGGCTGTCCATTGCCATGGAACTGGTGCGCGGGCACGGCGGAGAGCTGACTTTGGT
>DFBW01000280.1:2205-4567 GCA_002366775.1 Roseovarius sp. UBA3070
GCGCCCTCTTGCAATGCCAGATCGGGCGGGATAGATGCACAGCCGACGGACCGATAGCTCAGCTGGATAGAGTACCTGACTACGAATCAGGGGGTCGGGGGTTCGAATCCTCCTCGGTCCGCCATTTCACATTTATTGCACGCCAAACAGCTTTGACCTTTGCGTCATAAGCCGACCTAAAGCGTATCGCCTTTAACCTGAGGCAGGCAAAAAGGCGAAGCGCTGCACGACATATGAAAATTGTGGGCGTGCCGGGCAAAACCTCTGAGTAAGGTTTTGAGCGAAACGCTTTAAACTCATAGAATCAACTGAATCCAGCCAAAGATGTGCGGTGTTCCACAGCGTCTTAAAGCGTTTCGACTTATTGTTGTTGAACGACAATATGGCGAAACGCCCATGACGATTGAACGTTTCACGCGTTTCGATCTCAAGTTGTGTCTCAACTTAAGATCGAAACGCTTTAGGGCGATAGAAAACCACAGGCATGTGCCCTCATGGCAGCGGCATGGTCACTTTCCCCAATGCCGCTGTCCTATTCCAATCAATCAGCTTTTTGGCCCTTTGCGAGGCCCGGATTTTCCGCCTTTACCCGGTCCGGCTGATTTTGCGGCCTGTGCACGGGCACGGTTTTTCTTGCTGGATGGCTTGCCCTGGGGTGGCGGTGCGCCCTTGCCTTTGTGCCGAGGCTTGCCCATGCGCACGGAAGGGTCTGTTGCTGAGCGGGCGGGCTTGCCATCCCGTTTGCCATCGGGCTTGCTGCGCGCATCACCTGTGGGCGCTGAACCGGCGCGATGAGGCTTGGGTTTACCGGATTTTGACGCAGGCTTGGGCTTTTTCACCCGTGGCACGGGGGCATCGTTCCAGTCAATCGGCTGGCTTGATTGCGCTTTGGGCTTTTCGCGATGCTCGGCGGGCTTTTCGCGATGCTCGGTGGGCTTTGCCACGGCGGCATCGGGGGCGTAGGGCACTGTGCGCTGATGTGGGCGATCTGTCTGTTTTGCCCCAGGTTTAGCACCGTGTTTTGCCGGCCCCCTGCCCTGTGGTTTGCCATATGGTTTGCCCTGTGTCTTACCCTGTGATTTTCCCTGTGGCTTGCCATATGGCTTTGAATGCGCGCGTGATGCCTCGCGCTCAAACTTTGGCGGGCCTGCCAACTGGGTCAGCTTTGCGCCATCCTCAACCGTCATCTTGGGCCCGACAGCGGCCAGAAACGATGCCACGCGGGATTCCAGAATTTGCACATAGGATTCATCCGGCTGAATGCGGATCGCCCCGATATCATCCTTGGTCAGATCACCGGCTTTGCACAGCATCGGCAACAAGCGGCGCGGCTCAGCCCCCGCATTGCGCCCCCCTGCGACGGAGAACCAGACACTGGCACCAAATTCGACACGCGGCTTGGGCTTGGCATCCACATCCGATAGTTCCTCAGGTGCAGAATGGCGCGACCGGAACAGGCGCAAATAGGCCGCGGCCAGTTGCTCAGACGTGAAATTGGTGGTCAGATTGGCCACGGTTTCGGCCTCCGCTTCGGCCACTGGCACCTGCCAGTCCGGATCAGCCAGCATGCGCGCCTCATCCTGGGCATTCACCGCATCAGCCGACGGCGCGTTAGTCCATTCCGCCGACAGTTTGGCCATGCCCAGAATACGCTGGGCTTTCTTCTGGGTTTTCTTGGTCACAATCAGCGCGCTGACGCCTTTGCGCCCGGCCCGACCGGTGCGCCCTGAGCGGTGCAACAAGGTCTCGTGGTTTGATGGCAGTTCGGCATGCACCACCAGATCAAGGTTGGGCAGATCAATCCCGCGCGCAGCCACATCGGTGGCCACACAGACCCGTGCACGCCCATCACGCATGGCTTGCAAGGCGTTGGTGCGTTCGGCCTGTGACAATTCGCCCGATAGCGCCACCACCTGAAACCCACGGTTGGACAGACGGGTTGTCAGCCGGTTGACCATCGCACGGGTGTTGCCAAAAACGATGGCATTGGGCGCCTCAAAATACCGCAGAATGTTGATAACGGCGTTATCCGCATCGCGATCGGCAACACTCATCGCCTTATATTCAATGTCGGCATGCTGTGTGCGCTCGGATTTGGCAACCACGCGCACCGCGTCTTTTTGATAACTCTTCGCCAGCCCCATAATGGAATTGGGCACCGTGGCGGAAAACAGCAGAGTCTGGCGTGTATCGGGCGCTTCGCCCAGGATAAATTCCAGGTCCTCACGGAACCCCAGATCGAGCATCTCATCCGCCTCATCCAGCACCACAGCGCGCAACTGGCTCAGATCAATCGAGCCGCGCATGATGTGATCGCGCAGCCGCCCCGGTGTGGCCACGACAATATGCGCACCACGCCCCA
>DFBW01000280.1:4685-6096 GCA_002366775.1 Roseovarius sp. UBA3070
CAGATCGGGGTCCAACACGGCCTCTTGCACAGGTGTCAGAGTGTCATAGCCCTTGGCTTCCAGAGCGTCACTGAGTGCTTTTTTCACGATATAGGTTCTTTTCTACCGGGGTTGGGCGCGAAACCGATACCCCCTTGCCACTTGGGCCGCTTGGGCCTCGGGCGATTGGCGTCGAACACGCATAGGCGCCGTCCATAGTACAGCTTTCGCGGAATGTATATTGCCATTCTCAATTGAGCGCATGTGCCCGTCTGTCGCGGCCTCATGGGGCGTGCCAAACCACAAAACGCCAAAAGGGCCGCAGATTGCGCTGCGGCCCCTGGTCTTTATTACAGGCTGATTTACTTCTTCAGATTGGTCCAGATCGTGTCATAGACGGCTTGGGTCGCCTCATCACAAACTTTGACAAACTGGGTTGGGCCTGCCTCGGCGGGCGGGTTGGATTCCGGCAATGTCGCCAATTCCGGATCCAGGAACTCGGCGGTGCCATTCAACCCGTTGCCATAGCGGGCATAGTTGGACACAGCCGCGATGTTCTCAGGCTGCAACAGAAAATCCATGAACTTGATCGCATTGGCGCGGTTGGGCGCGTCCTTGAGCAGCACAACACTGTCCATCCAAACCACATACCCCTGTTTGGGAAAGGCATATTTCAGGGTTTCACGTTCCGCACGCGCCTTGGCCCCAAACCCGTCAAAGATCATGCCGACAGCCACATCCCCCGACACCAGCACTTCTTTGGCAGTATCAGAGTTAAACGAGGCCCAGTGACCCTTGGCATTTTGCAGCATCTCATTGAGCGCCTTGAGTTGCTCGCGGTCGGTGGAACACTGCGGAATGCCCATATGGATTGACGCCATGGCCAGAACTTCACCCTGACTGTCCAGCGCATTGATTTTGCCCGACAGTTCAGCCGGGGGATCAAACACAATGCTGGAATCGTTGATGTCACCGGAATAAACAGCCGTATCCACCATGAAGCTGGTCGAGCCCCACTGATAGGGAATGGCGTGTTTCCAACCGGGATCAAAGCTGGGGTCAGCCCAGTCAGCCGCCACATTGCCCATATTGGCCAACTCACCCTCGGCGATCTCATCCAACATGCCCTCGCCGCGCATGATGGTGACCATGTAATCGGTGGGTACGGCCACATCATATGTGCCAATCGCACCTGCCTTGAGTGAGGCCAGCAGGGCTTCGTTGGAATCGTAGGTGTCCATGACAACTTCGACGTCATGTTCGGCAGAAAACTTATCCAGCAATTCCTGCGGGATATATTCAAACCAGTGATAGATCACCAGTTTTCCCTCGGCGTTGGCCGCTGTGGCCCCTGCGGCCGCCAGCACCAGCGCCATCGCAGTGGCGGTTGTTTTAAGACGTGTTTTCATTGTTAAGTCTCCCTTGTTGATCA
>DFBW01000214.1:0-2740 GCA_002366775.1 Roseovarius sp. UBA3070
ACCGGGAAGAGCGGTTTTATTTTGAACCCTACGCACGACTGGGAGTGGCAGATACCCAATTTGTCTTTATTGGGGATGCGAGCGAAATTCCACTTCTGGCGAGGCCGGACACCAACCCGCTTGAGTATCGCCTTTCCATTCTTGCCGGCGAAGGGGATTTGGTCATCATTGGCGGACAGAGAAACCACGATTTCGAGAATTATCTGGAACACCACCTTGACCTTGGCCACCGCAACTATCTGCAAGTTGGTCAAACTTTTCAGAAAAACGGCGCACCTGTTTCAGTCAGGTGCCTGAAAGATGCCGGAACATATGCGTCTTTGCGCACCCATGTGGAAAAGCTGGGTGCGGTGACTCTGGTGCCACATATTTCAACTGGCGCGATCTGGGCGCTTGCAAGACAGCTCGGAAAGGATATCGGCAGATCGATACATGTCGCGGGGCCTCTTCCGACCATGTCCATTCTGGCAAACAACAAGTTGTGGTTCGCACAGGTTGTGCGCCGCCTGTTTGGCGAGGACGCAGTACCGGCGGAGGTTTCGGCCTTCGGGGCGGCTGCGCTGGCCGCCCGGGTGCATTCGTTTGGCCAAAGCTGTAGCAAGCTCGTCGTCAAAATTCCGGATAGTGCCGGATCGAAAGGCAATTTTCCTATTTCATCTTCTGAAATTTCAGGGATGGGGATGAAAGAACTGCACCAATATCTGGTAGACTTACTTTCCAAAACTAATGGGCAGACACATTATCCGCTGATGGTACAGGTCTGGGAGAAAAATGTTTTAATTAACTGCTCCGCTCAGTTGTGGATACCCCACCCCGCAAATGGCTCACCAGTTGTTGAGGGGATTTTTGAACAGCTCCTGACCGGCCCGAAAGGTTGTTTTTCGGGGGCCTCTCCCACCCGTATTCCGGAAGGATGGAACAAGAAACTGGCGCATGATGCTTTGATGTTGGGCCAAGTCTTTCAGGAACTGGGGTACTTCGGTCGGTGCAGCTTTGACGCGGTCATTTCTGGTGACGATTTTGGGTCGGCCAAGCTCCAATGGATAGAATGCAATGGGCGTTGGGGCGGGGTATCCGTGCCGATGACATTTCTGAACCAACTTTTTAGAGGCCTGGCTCCACCACCGCATGTCATCGCTCACAGATCCAAGTTGGTGTTGCCGTTTCGTTCGTTTTCAGAAGGTCTTGAGGTTTTGAAGGACCTGCTGTGGCACCCTGGCGACACCGAAGGTGTTATTTTCATGACGCCGTCGGGTTTTGAGGAGGGAATGAGCCTTCATTTCCTGTCTCTCGCCGCCACAATCAAGCAGGCGGACAGGCAGACGGAAGAGGTCATTCAGCGTTTGACGAAAATTCATTGACTTACACCAGTGCGGGGCTTTGTTGATGCCAGGACTAAACACCCAGGCGCGAACCTTGTGCATTATTTGTTGGGACAAGTCGTGGTGGTGCTTGATGCGTCGGGGCGCTGGAAAAGGAGGAGGCGGCGATGAACGGCGAGACAGAGAAGCCCGTACTGGCGTCGCTGTTCGACCGGCATGGCCGGATGTTCTCCGAAGAGTTGGGGATAGACCTCATGCGCGGTACGCCCGCGCCGCTCTTCCAGTGGCTCTGCGCAGCCCTCCTGATGAGCGCGCGGATACCCAGCGAGCGGGCCATGCAGGCGGCAGGCGCGCTGAAGGATGCGGGCTGGACCACGGCGCGGCACATGGCCGACAGCCGGTGGGAGGATCGCGTCAAGGTGCTGAACGGCGCAGGTTATGCGCGCTTCGACGAAAGCGCCGCGCGGATGCTGGGCGAGACGGCTGACCTGCTCGTCAGCGACTATGGCGGCGATCTGCGGCGGCTGCGCGAAAGGGCAGAATACGATCCGGCGAACGAGAAGCGGCTTTTGCAAGAGTTCAAGGGGATCGGCTATGTGGGTGCCGACATCTTCCTGCGCGAGGTGCAGTGCGTCTGGGGCGAGCTTTACCCCTTTGCCGATCGAAAAGCGCTCGAAACGTCAGAAAAGCTTGGCCTGCCCGAGACGCCCGGCGGGCTGGCTGCTCTCGTTTCGCGCAAGGATTTTCCCCGCCTTGTGGCGGCACTGGTGCGCGCGGCGCTGGCGAAGGATCTCGACGGGATCAGGCAGGAGGCCAGTTGACCGGGACCAATGCGCGATGCCACGGCGGCAGCGTATGATTGAGGACGGGCGGGCTTGCCTAGGCTGCGGGCCTTAATCGCTTAGAAGGAGGGCAGATCATGCCGATGCGACCCGAGATCGAAATAATAACGGGTGGAATTCTGGCGGTCGACGGCGAACCGCCCGAGGTGCCGCCGCCGGAAGACCCGGTGACACCGTCAAAGGAAACGCCGCCCGCGCCGCCGTAAGAGGTACTGGAACCGCCCGGCGAGACGCTGCCCGAATCGCCGTCTGAAGCGCCGCAGCCGCCCGGCGAAGTACCCCCGGCACCGCCTTCAGAGATCCCGCTCGGGGGCTGACGGTCCTGCATAGGGCGGATTGATCGTTATCAATGTACAGTTTCGGCCTTTCTATCATAGTCGGTGTCAGAGCGATGGATCTTGTGGTGGGGTGGGTGGCCGCATAGCGTCGCTGAATGAGAAAATCAAACCCATTTCGATATTTCCGAACCAGCCCCGAGATCATCCGCCTGTCGGTGATGATGTATGTTCGGTTTCCGCTTTCACTCAGCAATGTCGAGGTGGACTTGGCTCGAAAAAGTGGAGAGCACCAACTGAC
>DFBW01000214.1:2798-3151 GCA_002366775.1 Roseovarius sp. UBA3070
CGCTGGCGAGCGGCCGGACGCGAAAAGAAATGGCTGACGATCTGGGTATCGGCCTATCGACGTTGACCAGATGGGTCGGCCGGTATCGAGGTGATGAAGCACTAGCAGAGGTTAGGTTAGGGATGATCTTGAGGCTGAATTGAAACGGCTTCGCAAGGAGAATGCAGTTCTGAAACAGGAACGCGACATTCTAAAAAAATCCCGGGTTTGCAAAAATAGCCCTGCGATCACAAATGCAACGATCAAGTCCGGCCAGCGGGAACCTGACCATGCCACGAGCCCTGCGGCGACCACGACCGCCGCATTGCCAAGAGCATCATTGCGCGAGAACAGCCAGACAGCCCGCACGTTGG
>DFBW01000012.1 GCA_002366775.1 Roseovarius sp. UBA3070
ACCGACGAAGAAAAAACCTATCAGATCGTGGGCGAACACGAAGCCAGCATCGAAGCCGGCCTTTTGAACATAAAGTCACCCATTGCCCGTGCCCTTATCGGCAAAGAAGAGGGCGATAGCGTCGAAGTGCGCACCCCCGGTGGCGATAGGTCCTACGAAGTGTTAAAGATTAACTTTATCTGACCGGAACCCCCCAATGCCCAACCGGCGCAACACTCCTCCCGCTCCTACGGGAATGTATGGCAAATCCAAACGCGAGCCCGCGTCAACCATTGAGGCCGTCGCATTGGGTCTGTCACTGGCATGGTTTGCGCTCACGGCGCTGATTTTTCTGGTGCTGGAACCGCGTGGCGTGTTTTCAGAACCGGGGGGGGCATTGCGTTTTGTCATGATCCTGATGGTCGTTTTCCTGCCCGTCGCCATGATCTGGGTGACGGCCACGTCGATGCGCTCCTCCCGCGTGATCCGCGAAGAAAGCCTGCGCATGCAGTCGACAATGGATACCATCCGAACTGCCTACCTGAACCAATTCCAGGGACAAAACGCTGCTACCGAGCCATCCGTCAGCAAAAAGCTAGACGAAATTGCCGCAGCCCAGCGCAAAACCGAAACAGCTCTGGCCATGTTCTCGTCCTCGCGCCCGGCGGCTCCTCCGCGCCCAACTGCGCCCGCGCCGCCGCCCTCTGTGGACAGTGAAGATCAGGTGGCACTTCCCCTTGGCACCACCGCCGAGGACATCCAGCCACCGTTGGTGCATGATGATTTCATCCGCGCGCTGAACTTCCCTGAAACCGCAGAAGACAAAGCCGGCTTTGCCGCCCTGCGCCGCGCGCTGAAAGACCGCTCTACCGCACAGCTGATCCAGGCATCTCAGGATGTGCTGACCCTGCTCAGTCAGGATGGCATCTATATGGATGATCTGCGTCCCGATATGGCCCGCGCTGAAATCTGGCGCCGCTTTGCCGCTGGGGAACGTGGCCGCCAGATCGCCACTTTGGGCGGTGTTCGGGATCGCTCATCACTGGCGCTGGCCGCAACACGCATGCGCTCTGACCCAATTTTCCGCGATGCCGCGCACCACTTTCTGCGCCGGTTCGACCGGATGATCTCGGATTTCGCTGAGGCTGCAACCGATGCCGAGATTTCCGATCTCTCCGACACCCGCACCGCTCGCGCATTTATGCTGCTGGGCCGTGTGGCTGGGACGTTTGACTAAACCAGCTGGTTCTAAATATGACGTTCATAAAAGTCGTCAGCGCTGAGGAAGGTTTGTCAATGATTTCACTAAAAGATGCCCTGTTTTCTACCGCTCTAATCCTGATCGGAATATCGCCGATTATGTCCGAAAGCTCGGAATTTGGCGAACAAATACAGGATAACCTGCCAATTGAAGAAAGATTCCATATTGGAAAAAAGTCATTTTTGGAAACTCAAGAGTTTTGGAGGCGCGAGAAATTAGTGCCGTATGAGAGGGCATTCAAAAAACACCCAAATCTTGATTCTTGTACCAATCGTTTCGAAGAAAGAGTTGAGTTGAAATGGGAAAGTTTTACTGACGAGCAACAAGCTGAAGTTTGCCTCTTTCATCTTGCTGAGTATTTGGAAACGCCTCAAGCGCTGTCGGATTGGTTCGAAGCGCGAGGCTTTCGAGCAGGTATCTGGGACATATTCGGTGAATGGCCGAGCGATAAACCTCCAACAGTTTATGCTTCAATAAGCTTGAAAAACAGCAATGCGCCGAAGCTATCAGGCTTTAGGTTTTTTGTGGCAGGTGACATGGGGCAGAGCTTTTCCATCGGGCTTGGCTACAATTCTCAGTTTTCCCCCATGTCGTCAAATTTGACCATTATTTGGGAGTAAGACTTACCGAACTTTCATTACCAAGATGTAAGAAAGAGGCCTCCAAAGCCGACTGTCAATTCCGCTTCAAATGCTTCAATAGCGTCTGTGACGGATAGCCATCCGGCTCCACACCGATGGATTGCTGAAACGACTTGATAGAGTTCACCGTGTTCGGCCCCAGAATGCCGTCGATCTTTTCAAGCGGATACCCCTTGCGCTTCAACCGCTTCTGGATTTCCTTGCGCTGTTCAAACGTCACAGGCGTATAGCCGCGCGGCCAGCTGGCCTGAATTGCAGGGCCGCCACCGATCCGGTCGCCCAGATGGCCCACGCCAATCGCATAGGCATCAGCGTTGTTATAGCGTTTGATCACGTCAAAGTTCTTGAACACCATAAATTTGGCGCCCGCAGGCCCAGCAGGCATCAGAATGCGCGCCGAGCCATAATCCTTTACGGCGCGCCCATTGATATCGGTCACACCGCGCGCAGCCCAATCCGAAGGCATCCGCTTGGCATTGGTTGCACCAAACCCCTTGGGCACCTTCACTTCCAGCCCCCAGGGCATGCCTTTCTTCCAGCCAAACCGGCTGAGGTAGGCGGCCGTAGACGCCAAAGCATCCGCAGGGTTGTTCTTGGACCAGATATCGCGTTTGCCGTCACCCGTGGCATCCACCGCATAGGCCAGATAGGACGTCGGGATAAACTGCGTGTGCCCCATCGCGCCCGCCCATGACCCTGTCATGTTGCGCGGTGCCACATCACCCGATTGCAGGATTTTAAGCGCTGCGATCAGCTGCTTTTCAAAAAATGGGCCGCGACGGCCATCAAAGGCCAGCGTCGCCATCGCCTCAATCACATTGGTATCGCCCATGCGCGTGCCATAGCGGCTTTCCAGCCCCCAAACGGCGGCAACAACCTCTTTTTCAACGCCGTAGGTGCGCTCAATCTGATCCAGCGCGCGCTTGTGCTTGCGCAGCGCCTTCTGGCCTTCCTTCACCCGGTCGGGCGAGGCAGCACTATCCAGATAATCCCAAATCCGCTTTTTGAATTCAGCTTGGTTTCGATCTTTGTCGATCACATCAAGGTTGTACTGAACCCCGCGAAAGGCGTTGTCAAAGATGCGCTTTTTGATCCCGGCGGACAACGCGCGCGCACGGAACCCTTCGATCCAGCGGTCAAACTTCTTGTTTGAGGTGGCAACGGGCGTGATCGCTTCGGGTGTTGTGTTCAACCCTTCGGGGCGCAAAACCGGGCGCACTTTGTTGATCGGAATGTCGATCACCACCGCCACATCCATTGGCGTAATCGTGCCAGGCCGCAAGTTTGGCCGCAACGATGTTTCGACGGGTCCGGCCCATAGGGCAGAGGATGAAATGATGCCTGCTACTGCGGCCCCCAGAACACAAATACGCATTGCCCGGCCCTTTTGTTTTTTATCGTTGTGCCCATCGTAACGCGATCCGGTGCAAATCAAAAGAATCGATATTGAGAAGATGGCAGGCTGCCGCTCATCCGTGCTCTTCTTCGTTAATTTGCGCCATATATTCACGCAACAATGGCACTCGGCGTGGCCGGAAAGAGGTGTCGGTCAGCTCCAGATTGCGCATCCGATCCAGGCGGAAGGCGCGAAAATCCTTGCGCAAATGGCAATATGCCAACAGGCAATTCGAGGCCTGCATATAGACGATCGACAAAGGATCAACATCGCGGCTGGTTGGTGCGCCGACTGCATCGGAATAATCAAACCGAATACGTTTTTCATCCCAGGCGGCCTGACGCAAAACACTGGCATCAATTCCGGGAACAGGCATAGGCGTGAACCGCCGCGCGGTCAGCACTGCATGCTCCAGCCGATGGGCCTGTGCTGCCGGAAGGCGCGCACGCAGTTTGCTCAACGCACCCGCCGCTGCCTTGGCCAACACCGGATCACCCACTGCGCCCACCTCGCGCAAACCCAGCACCAGTGCCTCCAACTCGTCAGTGTCAAAACTAAGCGGTGGCATGGCAGCATCTTCGATCAACGTATACCCAAACCCGGATTCACCGTCGATCACAGCCCCTATGCTGCGCAAGGTATCAACATCGCGGTACACAGTGCGCGCTGACACACCCAATGACTGCGCCAAATCCGCCGCCGTGGCAGGGGGTGGCGCCATGCGCAGCGCCTGCATCAGTTGGAACAATCGGTGTGTACGGCTCATGGTTTGACCATCTTGCCATGTGCTGACAGTTTTTGTCACTATGTGATGTCATGTTGGACACCTATGTTTCGGAGTTCCCCTGATGCTGACCTTGCTGACCTTCCCACCTAGTTTTGACACGCCCAGCCATAGCCCGTTTTGCACCAAAGCGATTGCACTGCTGCACCTGTCAGGCGAGGCTTGGCAGCCAAAATACCTCACCAACCCAACCAAGATGCCGCTTGGGCGGCTTCCGGTATTACGCACACAGGATGGCCAGACCATCCCCGACAGTGCCCATATTCAGGCCTATCTTGAGACAAAGGGCCACGAGTTTGACAAAGGTCTATCCCAGCAGGATCGGGCACATTCACACGCGCTGATCCGAATGACCGAACAGCACCTGACTGCCGGCATGGCCCATGAACGCTGGTTGCGAAACGATTGCTGGCCAACCGTGCGGTCAGCATTCTTTGGGGAATTACCGGCAGTGTTGCGCCTGCCCATTGCTACCATGATGCGCGCCAAGGTGCGGCGCGGCCTGACCAGCCACGGCATCGCCCAGTTCTCTGAGGAGGATCGTCTGACCCGCCTTGGCAAGGACCTGAGCGCGATTAAGGCCACCCTGAATGGCAAACCCTTCCTGTTTGCCGATCACCCGACCGCCGCCGATGCAGCCATCGCGCCAGTGTTGGACATGATCCGCAACTTGCCTTGCGATACAGGCCTGCGTCGTCTTGTGCAGGAAAATGCGGCCCTTATGGCCTATGTTCACAGGGCACGCGCTGCGCTTTATCCACAATGAGTGGCGCCATGCCCCCTGAGGTGGCGCGGGTAATTAATGGCTACGCCCAGCCGACCCGCGACGGGGTACATCACCTGCGCAGGTTGATATTGCAAACGGCCAAAACAGCCACCGAGGTTGGCCCGATTGAGGAAGCTCTGCGCTGGGGTCAGCCTGCTTATCTCACCCGCAAAGGCTCTACCCTGCGGATTGGGCCACACAGGGACGCGTCTTTCGCCCTGTTCGCACATTGCCAAAGCACGATCATTGCCAGCTATGCTCAGGCCTTCCCCGGTTGGGACCAGATTGATGGCAACCGGGCCGTTTTGTTTGACAGCCCAAACCAGATCGAACCGCAACGCCTGTCACATCTGATCCGCCACGCGCTCAGCTATCACGTTACCAGAAAGCTCGTATAGGCTGTACGTTCCTGAGGCAACTTCACCAGCGCCACTTTAGCTCCGGCGGCGTTGCACCTTGCGTTTGGTCTTGTCCGCCTTGCGCTTGGCCTGCCCTTGCTTGCGTCGGGGTGATCTGCCACGCCCGTCCGATCTACCACGCGGCATGACCTTGCCATCAAGGCTGATCAGCTCCAGCGTCAAACCACCCGTCACGGGTGCGGCTTCTGACAATTTGGCCGTCACCCGCTGGCCCAAGCCAATGACGATCCCGGTGTCTGACCCGGTCAATGTTGCAGCGTCACCATCAAAATGGAAAAACTCGCGCCCCATGGAACGCACCGGGATCAGCCCATCTGCCCCAGTTTCATCCAACCGCACAAAAGCGCCGAACTTGGCCACACCACTGATGCGCCCGGTAAATTCTTCACCCACACGCTCAGACAGGAACGCCGCCAGATAGCGGTCATTCGTATCACGCTCGGCCATCATCGAGCGCCGCTCGGTATCCGAAATATGCTCGCCCGTGCTTTGCAATGTGTCGATATCGCGCGGGGACAGGCCATCTTCGCCCCACCCATGCGCCGAGATCAGCGAGCGATGCACAATCAGATCCGCATAGCGCCGGATGGGTGATGTGAAATGCCCATAAGATTTCAGCGCCAACCCAAAATGCCCAAAGTCGCTGGGCGTGTAATAGGCCTGCGTCATGGCGCGCAAAGTGGCCATGTTGATCACTTCGGAATGGTCCGTATCACGCGCGCCGCGCAGCAGCTGGTTCAGATGTTGGGTTTTCAGGACTTGCCCCTTGGCCAACACCAACCCGGCAGATTGCGCCACCTCGCGCAGGCTGTCCAGTTTCTCGGGCGGGGGATCCTCGTGCACCCGGAACAGCAGCGGGGATTTCTTGGCAATCAGTGTTTCAGCTGCCGCCACATTGGCCAGCACCATACATTCCTCGATCAGCTTATGCGCCTCCAGCCGGTCGGCGAAGTTCACGCTCATCACCTTGCCTTCGTCGTTCAGCTCAACTTTGCGCTCGGGCAGTTCCAGATCCAGCGGCTGACGACGGTTGCGCGCCTCGGCCAATGCAGCGTGGGCGGCATAAAGCGGGCGGATCACATCATCCATCAGGGGGGCGCATTTCTCATTTGGTGCACCATCTATGGCCGCCTGGACCTCTCGGTAATTCAGCGATGCAGGCGAGCGCATAAGCCCACGCACAAACCGGTGGCTGATCTTTTCACCATGGGCATCAATCTGCATGCGCACGGCGATACAGGCGCGCGGCACCCCTTCGTGCAGGCTGCACAGATCCCCCGACAACCGGTCGGGCAACATCGGCACCACACGATCCGGGAAATAGCTGGAATTGCCCCGTTTGCGGGCCTCGTGATCCAGCGCAGATCCCGGCGTCACATAATGCGCCACATCGGCAATGGCGACCCAGATGATATGCCCGCCTTCGTTCTTGGGGTCATCATCAGCGTGTGCATAACAGGCATCATCGTGATCGCGTGCGTCGGCCGGATCAATGGTGATCAGCGGCATATCCCGCAAATCCTCGCGCCCGGTCAGGCCTGCGGGTTTCATGCGGTCAGCCTCGGCAATCACCTCATCCGGAAAATCATCAGGGATACCGTGTTGGTGAATGGCAATAAGCGATACGGCCTTGGGCGCAGTCGGATCACCCAACCGTTGCACAATCCGGGCCGAGGGCAAGCCAAGACGGTCTTTGGGGCCAGCCTGCTCTGCCTCTACCAGCTCTCCGTCCTTGGCACCATTCACCGCATCAGGCGCCACGCGCCATTCCTTACCGTTGCCTTTGTCGATGGGCAAAATACGCCCACCTTCAGCACGCTTTCGAAATATGCCCATAACTTTCAACGGGTTCGTGCCAATACGTCGGATCAGTTTACCTTCGTACTGATGGCTCTCTCCCTTCACCTCGGCCAGGCGAGCCAAAATGCGGTCCCCCTCACCCAGTGCAGGATCGCTGGCTTTTGGTATAACCAGCACTTTGGGCTCCTCGCCCTCGCCGTGCCATTCCAACGGGCACGCAGTCAGCTCACCATCAGGCGTCTGGCCAGTGATCTGCAACACGCTGACAGGGGGCAGGCGGTCCGGATCACGATAGGTTTTCTTGCGCTTCTCCAGATGGCCCTCGGCCTCCAGCTCTTTCAACATGCGCTTAAGATCGATCCGATCCGCCCCTTTGATGCCAAAGGCACGGGCGATATCACGTTTCGAGGTGAGGGTCGGGTTGTCAGAAATCCATTGCAGGATTTCGTCCTTGGAAGGTAGTTTACTCATGTGTCGGGCCTAGCATGATTGGGCCGGGTCGTCATCTGTGAAATACATAGCGAGGCAAGCCATCAGGCTTGATGAGCAGGCCCCAGATCTGCGACCGTATCTACATCCCGCAGCGTGTCCAAAATAGCCACTCGTGCAGGATCAAACGCGCGTAACGTGTCAGCCAAAGCATGTTCAGACGACCAGCGCACATCCCCAAACAACGCGGCAGGCACCGGTGCAACCCGTTTTAACCCCACCAGCCAATAGCCGCCGTCAGGGGCCGGGCCAAACACGGCCTCATGACCGCCCAGCGCCTTGAAGGCAGTTGCAATATGGGGCTTTTGAATACCGGGTATATCCGCACCAACAATACACACCGGCCCCGGTGGCAGGGCGCGCAAAATACGCCCCATACGATCCCCCAGATCCCCCGGCCCCTGCGCCATGCGCGGCAAATGCGCAGGCCAGATGCGGCTCAGCATCCCTTCACGATCAGGGGACACAGCCAGGATCAGTTGCCACCGGGGGTCCTCCAGGCGGCGCAACACCACGCGCGCCTGATGGCGAAACCACCACGCGGCGGGCACCATGCCAATGTCACGGCCCAATCGGGTTTTCACACGTCCGGGGCGTGGTTCCTTGACCATCACCACCAGCTTGGGGCGGATCACAGCGCCTGCTCCATATTTTGGTGGGGTGTGTTGATTTCTTCATATTCCGGTCCAAAGGCCACGAAACCCTGGCGTTCATAAAACGACAGCGCATAGGCTTGTGCCCCCAACTCGGCACGGGTGACACCTGGCACCTGGCGCAGATGATCAAGGCTCGCCCGGATCAGCCCTGCGCCCAAGCCCTTGCCGCGATGTTCAGGCAACACGCAAACCCGGCCAATCTTGCCGGTCTCCGCTTTGATCACGATACGCGCGGCACCCACCGCTTGCCCGCCAAGACGTGCCAAGATGTGGTGGGCGATATCATCCTGACCATCCTGCTCATCCGAGAGTACAACACCCTGTTCTGTGACAAACACCGCGTATCGCATGGCCTGACAGGCGGCGATATCATCGGTTGGGCCAATCTCAGCTTTCATGCAAAATAGTCTTTAAGAATTTGGGCATAGATCGCTTTGAGCTGGTGAATTTGCGCCACCTCAACGCGCTCATCCACCTGGTGCATGGTTTTGCCGACAAGGCCAAACTCCACCACCGGGCAGTGATCTTTGACAAACCGCGCATCCGAAGTGCCGCCCGTGGTGGACAGCTCAGGCACCACACCGGTTTGCGCCTCAACCGCGCGTGACACAAGCTCTGACAACGCGCCCGGCGGAGTCAGAAAGCTCTCGCCCGAGACCTTAACCTTCATCCCGGCCTGCACGCCAAATTCCCCCGCTACGCTGTCCAGTTCACTCTGCATCCAGGCAATCAATGCGTCACTGGTATGTGCATCATTGAAACGGATATTCACCGTCGCGCGGCACTCAGCCGGAATTACATTGGTCGTCGGATTGCCGGTATCAATCGTCACAACCGCCAAGGTTGAGGCATCAAAATGCGCCGTTCCACGATCCAGCTCATGGCTGGCCAGCCGGTCGACCAACCGCGCCATCGCCGGCAGGGGGTTCAGCGCGCGATGCGGATAGGCCGAATGCCCCTGCACACCCGTCAATGTGATCCACGCCGAAAGCGAGCCGCGACGGCCGATCTTAATCATATCACCCATACGTTCAGGGCAAGTCGGCTCGCCCACCAGACAAGCGGTCATTTGCTCGCCTTCCTGATGCATCCAATCCAGCAACGCCGTTGTGCCGTCTATTGCATCCCCTTCTTCATCGCCGGTGATTGTCAGGATGATGGCCCCATCTGGTGGCGCGTCATTCACCATATCAATTGCCGCCGCCGCAAAGGCCGCCACGGCCGATTTCATATCGGTGGCCCCTCGGCCCCAAATATGGCCATCTTTTTCAACCGCCCCGAAGGGTGGAACAGACCACGCGGCCTCATCCCCCACGGGCACCACATCCGTATGGCCGTTAAAGCCAAAACTGCGATTGGCGCCTTTGGTGCCCCAACGGGCAAAAAGGTTGCTAACCTCGCCACGATCCACACGGGTACAGGTGAACCCGGCGCTCTCCAAAAGCGCCTCAAGCAGCACCAATGCACCGCCCTCTTCAGGGGTAACCGAGGCACAGCGGATCAGCTGAGCAGTCAGGTCTGCGGGATCAATCGGATTATGTGCCATGTCAGACCTGTTTTACGAGTTTCGCTGCCACGTCCCCTAAAGCGTTTCGCCAATCCACGCAAATGTGGCGTGAAAACCGCATTTTTTGAGCGATATCGGGATGGTTGCACTCTTAACCCCTTAACAGAGCATTAAAATGTTGCTAGCTTCTCCTTAATAAATGACCCGAGGCAGGGCAATCAGCAGGGCCACAAAGGCCCGCAATCGAGCGGACACCTATCAGTCCAAACACATATAGGCGGAGAAATCCGCTGCGCTGGTCGTTGCGCTGCTTTTCATGGTTTTGAGAGGCGGGAATGGTAGCAGGAACAGAACTTCCTATTGATCGCGGGGCAACCGCGGTTGAAATGGCTGAGGAAATGTTTGGCGACGGTGTCACCGTGGTCAGCGCGTCCTATACCGGCGACAATGACAGCTCGGGCATCTACACCAACGGTGATGCCATTTCCGGGGTGGTGACGCCCGGTGATACCGGCGTGATGTTTTCAACCGGCGATTTGCGCGGATTTACCAACAACAACAATTCCCAGTCAAACCAGTCCAGCAGTACGACCACCAGCTCCAGCGGGCCCAACAACAACGCTCAATTCAACGCAGCAGCCGGCTCAAACACCTATGACGCCTCGTTCATTGATGTGGATTTCATCCCCACCGGTGATGTGATGACAATGCAGTTCGTGTTCTCATCCGAAGAATACCCGGAATACGCCAACGGCTCCTATCAGGATTTTGTTGGCGTCTGGATCAACGGCACCCAGGTCGACATGAGCGTGGGCGACGGCGATATCGACCCCAACAACCTGAACGCCGGTGCCAACCAGAACTTGTTCATCGACAACACGGCCGACCAATACAATACCGAAATGGACGGCTTTACCGTCACCCTGACCCTGACCCTGACCCTGACCATTCCAGTCAATTCGGGGCAGGTGAACTCGATCCGTATCGGCGTCGCCGACGTGCAAGACAACCGATACGATTCCACCCTGCTGATTGCCGGCGATAGTGTTCAAACCACGTTGGTGGCACTAGATGACAGCACCAATCTGTTCCCAACAGGTACCAAGACGATTGATGTTCTGGACAATGACATCAACAGCACCGGCGGTACGATGTTTATCACGCACATCAATGGCACGCCGGTCAGCGTTGGATCTACCGTTACGCTGTCTACCGGTCAGCAAGTGCACCTGAATTTCGACGGTACACTTAATCTGATTGGTGATGGCGATGTTGAAGAGTTCAACTTTACCTACACGGCCGCCAGCACCGCAGGTGGCTCTGACACCGGGTTTGTCTTGGTGGATTCCGTGCCCTGTTTCGTGGCAGGCACCCTGATCAGCACACCCGATGGCAATGTCCCAGTTGAACAACTTGACCCCGGTGATCTGGTGAACACCCAGGATGATGGCCCCCCAGCCTCTGCGTTGGATCGGATCACGCAACGTGGCCGCAAAGGGCGAATTTGCCCCGATCCGAATTGCAGCAAACACCTTTGGCAAACATGACATGCTGATG
>DFBW01000159.1:0-3515 GCA_002366775.1 Roseovarius sp. UBA3070
TGCTATAGCTTTTCAATTATTAGTCCGTTTTTTCTTTAAACTCGCTTTTATCGAAATGGCCTATGGTATGGATATCGCTCTGGTGGCGACCAATGATGTCTATTTCCCCAAGGCTTCGATGTATGAAGCGCATGATGCGATGATCTGCGTGGCCGAAGGGGCCTATGTGGATCAATCCGAGCCACGCCGCCGTCTGACCCCGCAGCATTATTTCAAATCCCCCCAGGAAATGATCACGCTGTTTGCCGATCTGCCCGAGGCGATTGAAAATACAGTTGAGATTGCCCGGCGCTGCTCTTTTGGGGCCTATCGGCGTGATCCCATTTTGCCCAAATTTGCCGATGACGAGGTGCAGGAACTGCGCCGTCAGGCCAAGGCGGGGCTGAAGGCGCGGCTTGACGTGATCCCCCATGCCGCATCTGTGGAAGACTACGACAAGCGGTTGGAATTTGAGCTGGGCATTATCGAGGGCATGGGCTTTCCCGGCTATTTCCTGATTGTTGCCGATTTTATCAAATGGTCCAAGGATCAGGGCATTCCGGTGGGGCCGGGGCGTGGCTCGGGGGCGGGCAGCCTTGTGGCTTATGCGCTGACGGTTACCGACCTTGATCCGCTGCGCTATTCCTTGCTGTTTGAACGTTTCCTCAATCCAGAACGCGTGTCGATGCCCGACTTTGACATCGATTTCTGCATGGATCGCCGCGAAGAGGTGATTGATTATGTGCAGGAAAAATACGGCAAGGACCGTGTGGCACAGATCATCACCTTTGGTGCTTTGCTGTCCAAGGCCGCCGTGCGTGATCTGGGCCGCGTGTTGCAGATGCCCTATGGGCAGGTGGATCGCCTTTCCAAGATGATCCCGGTTGAGGGCGTAAAGCCGCTGTCGATCGAAAAGGCATTGGCCCAGGAAGAGCGCCTGCGCGAAGAGGCCCGCAACGAAGAGGTTGTTGATCGGCTGCTGAAATACGGGATGCAGGTTGAAGGGCTGTTGCGCAATGCCTCAACCCACGCCGCCGGTGTGGTGATCGGTGATCGCCCCCTTGATACGCTGGTGCCGCTGTATCAGGATCCACGATCCACCATGCCCGCCACGCAATTCAACATGAAATGGGTGGAACAAGCCGGGCTGGTGAAGTTCGATTTTCTGGGTCTGAAAACCCTCACTGTGATCCAAAACGCGATTGAGCAAATTCATGTCGGCGGTCGGCCTTTGCATATCGCGGCTGATGGGACACAGCTTTACCAGCCTGCCCAGGGGTCTGAAAATCAGATCAACGCCATCCCGCTGGATGATGCCGCCACCTATGAGCTCTATGCCCGTGCGCAAACGGTTGCTGTGTTTCAGGTGGAAAGTTCGGGCATGATGGATGCGCTCAAACGGATGAAGCCCGATTGCATCGAGGACATTATCGCGCTTGTTGCCCTGTACCGCCCCGGCCCGATGGAGAACATTCCGAAGTTTTGCGAGGTCAAGAATGACCTGAGTGAACGCGACACATTGCACCCCTCGATTGACCATATTCTGGACGAAACCCAAGGCATCATCGTTTACCAGGAACAGGTGATGCAAATCGCGCAGGAAATGGCCGGATATTCGCTGGGCGGCGCGGATCTGCTGCGACGCGCCATGGGTAAAAAGATTCAAGAAGCGATGGATGCCGAGCGCCCCAAGTTCATTGCAGGGGCCAAGGAAAACGACGTTGATGATGCCAAGGCGTTGGAAGTGTGGAACCTTCTGGACAAGTTTGCCAACTATGGCTTCAATAAATCTCACGCTGCTGCTTATGCGGTGGTCAGCTATCAAACCGCATGGCTGAAAACCAACCACCCGGTTGAGTTTATGGCGGGTGTGATGAACTGCGATATCCACCTGACTGATAAGCTGGCAGTCTATTTTGAAGAGGTCAAAAAGAAGCTTGATCTGCCCTGGGCGCCGCCTTGTGTGAACCGCTCGGAGCCCACCTTCGTGGTACGCGAGGGCATGTTGCATTATGCGCTGGGTGCGTTGAAAAACGTGGGCGTTGAGGCCATGAAGCTGATCACAGATGGCCGCCGGGAGGGCGCAGAGGACAAGCCTTTTGCCACGCTGTTTGATTTCGCCCGCCGGGTTGACCTCAAGCGCATTGGCAAGCGCCCCCTGGAAATGCTGGCGCGTGCCGGTGGCTTTGATCAGCTGGACCGCAATCGCCGCCGTGTCTTTGACAGTGTAGAAGCGCTTAGCCGCTACTCTGCTGCGATCTTTGAGCAGAAGACCTCTAATCAGGTGTCTTTGTTCGGCGAGGCAGGCGACGACCTGCCCGAACCACGTCTTTCTCCGGTCGAAGACTGGCTGCCCGCTGAGCGCCTGACCGAAGAATTCAAGGCGGTGGGCTTTTATCTGTCGGGCCATCCGTTGGATGACTATGAGGCGGCTTTGAAGCGCAAGCAGGTCATGACGCTGGAACAGGCCACGCTTGAGGCCAGCCGCAAGGGCGCTGTTGTGGTGAAAATGGCCGGTGTTGTGGCAGGGCGTCAGGAACGCAAATCCGCGCGTGGCAACCGCTTTGCCTTTGTGCAACTCAGCGATACCACCGGCGGGTATGAGGTGACGATGTTTTCAGAACCGTTGGAGAAATACCGCGATTTTCTGGAGACCGGCAATAGCGTGGTGATCACCGCCGAGGCGACGATGGAAACCGAACAGCTGAAACTGCTGTGCCGCTCAGTGCAACCCATTGATGCGGTTGTGGCCGATGCCGGATCAGCCGGCCTGAAGATATTTGTCGATGATCCCGCTGTTATCAGCTCTGTCGCCAATGTGTTGGAAGGTGCGGCAAAAACTGTCACATCCGGTGGGCGTGGGCCGATTCATTTCTGCCTGCTTGATCCGGGTTTGCCCGGCGAGGTCGAGCTGGAGACTGGCCTGGAATTCCCTGTTAACCCGCAGATCAAAGGGGCGATCAAATCCTTGGGCGGTGTCGTCACAGTCGAAGAATTCTGACATCTGTTACAGGTCGGCAGGCTGCAGAGTATCGCCTATACGATTGGATATTAAGAAAAATATGGACCCTCAACACATGGTTCATGTATGAGTTCCGCTAGGCCAATGAGTTTGGGGGGCCGTCTGACTTGCGTAAACTGCTCTGTATTTTGGCGTGCTTTGCCCTTGCGGCCTGCGGTGATCCGATCGCGGATATCGCGCGATTGTCTGATCAGGACCTCCCCGATGATGCCAACACCGTTGAGGTGGCAGCCGTGCCCGGCGCACAAGGTGGCAGCCTGTTGGAGCGTCTGTTGAGCGACACAGCAAACCAGCCCACACCAGAAGCAGACACAACAGATACAGGCGCCATTTCTGAGCCACAGCCAGAAGCCAAGACAACCGGCCTGCTGGCCATGTTAACGCGCGCCGCACCGCCAAAACAGGATGTGATCCCGGTGACGCCTGAGGCGCAAGCGGTCAAAGTGGCGCTGAGTATTGACGAGGAAACACCTCAGCCCGAAACGGCAGCCTTGCCCGCCACGCCGATGCCCGA
>DFBW01000159.1:3569-5159 GCA_002366775.1 Roseovarius sp. UBA3070
CCGGCAAGCGAAATCGAGCCGGGCACCCTACTGCCTTATGGCAAAGTGGCGCGTATCTGCGGATTGCCCAAACGTGCGTTGGGCAAGGAAGTGGCCCAGCATCCCGAGAAACGCCCCAAACACCGCATCTATGACAGTGAGCCGGGCAATATTGCCCCGCACAGCTTTTTCATCACCGGGTTTGACGATGGCTGCGCGCGGCAATTCACCGCGTCCTTGGCCATGTTCGGATCGGTCGCCATGCACGAACAGCTGCGCTATGGCCTGCCATCCGAGGTCCAGCCCTACAGCGACACCGACAAAGCCTATGAAAAACTGAAGTCAAAGGTCTGCGGCGTGCCGCGCAAAAAGCCTTGTGGCGGCAAAGTGTCCAAGCTTGATGGCAACACCGTGTTTGTCAGCATTTACGAGCGGTTCGGCAGCAACCCGCATTGGACCAACCTGCTGTTGCATGACGGAGATATCTTGGCACAGGACAACAAGGGCAGCTAAGGTACTAGTAATGCGGCGGGCGTTCGTCGCCCAACACGATTCCGCCTGATCCTTCGGCTTCCCGCCCGGCTTCGCGCTGCATCAACATAGCAACACGGCGCGTCAGCAGATCAATTTCATTGCGCTGCTCAGCCACCAGATCAGACAGATCATCAACTGTTCGGATAAGGTGGGCCAGGGTTTCTTCGGTTTTGCTCATGGTGTGGCGTGTAAGTAATGTGCGTTGCCTCGTCAATCACTCTGCTTGCCCCCATCCCCCCCATCCGCTAGACCCCGCGGCGAGTGCAGCCCAAGGACCAATCCCATGGCCAAACCAAAGAAAACCCCGCGCCCCAAGGCCCAAACGCCCAAAGGCTTTCGTGATTATTTCGGCAGCGAAGTTTCGCAACGTGCCGAGATGTTGCAGACCATCGCAGGGGTGTATCATCAGTACGGCTTTGACGCTTTGGAAAGCTCGGCCGTGGAAACGGTTGAGGCGCTGGGCAAATTCCTTCCTGATGTGGATCGCCCCAACGAAGGTGTCTTTGCCTGGCAAGAGGCCGATGATGACGACAATGGGGATTGGCTGGCGCTACGTTATGACCTGACCGCCCCCTTGGCGCGTGTCTATGCCCAGCACCGCAATGATCTGCCCACGCCCTATCGCCGCTATGCAATGGGGCCGGTTTGGCGCAATGAAAAACCCGGACCGGGGCGTTTTCGTCAGTTTTATCAGTGCGATGCAGATACGGTTGGCACGGCATCCCCGGCTGCTGATGCAGAAATCTGTGCCATGCTGTCGGACACTTTGGAAAAGGTCGGCATCCCGCGTGGTGACTATCTGGTGCGTGTGAACAACCGCAAGGTTCTTAACGGTGTTCTGGAGACCATGGGCCTGAACGACGACAGCCAACGCGATGCGGTTTTGCGGACCATCGACAAGTTCGACAAAGTTGGCGAATCCGGCGTGCGCGAGCTGCCTGGCAAAGACCGACTGGTTGCCTCGGGCGCCTATATTGACGGCGTCGGCCTGAGCGATGATCAAGCGGGACCTGTGCTGGCGTTCCTCACCTCAAAAGGGGCGGACGCTGCAACCACCCTGGCCAATTTGAGAGCCGC
>DFBW01000305.1:0-4332 GCA_002366775.1 Roseovarius sp. UBA3070
CGGTTATCTTCGATAGGTATCAGCACTGATGCACAACTCAAAGAGCACGAACGCCGCGCGTTGACCAACAAATTGCTTCAGGTGACCGTGCTTAGTGTCATGTTGTTGCTTGCTATGATCGCGCTCGCGGTGCTGCTTTGGTCTTTGTACAGGCTCTATCGTCAGCGTGCGTTTGAAAACCGCCAAACCTTGGGTCGGCTTGAGACAATCCTGAACACCTCGCAGGATGCCGTTTTGGTGGTCTGCCCTGAAGGAAAGGTGATTGATACCAATCGCGCGGCCGATACAATGTTCTATAACAACGCACCTCATGAGGATCGCGCTGATATCTCGCAGATATTGTTTGAAAAACAACCCGATGGTGCATTGTCAGGCGTCAGCGGTACGAAGCTTTTGGGCTCCTGCAAAGATGGGCCAAACCTGTGCACCAAACTGATTGCCCAAAACCCTGCGGGGGAAAAGTTTCCGATTGAACTGTCGGCCAACACCGCCCTGCGCGGTGACACGCAAGTCGTGATCTGCTTTATTCGCAATATCGCCCGTCGCATGGCCGATCAGGCCGAGCTGCTAGCGGCGCGTGACCGTGCTTTATCCGGCGAGAAAGCCAAGGCGCGTTTTCTGGGAACGATCAGCCACGAGATGCGCACCCCCCTTACCGGAATGCTGGGCGCTTTGGATTTGCTGGACAGCACGGCAATGTCCACAAAGCAGAAGACCTATGCGCAAATCATGCAGTCGTCAGGGCAGGTTTTGCTGAACCAGATCAATGATGCCCTTGATGTGGCCCAAGCTGATCAAGGTGGGGTGGCGCTCAGCTCTGGGGTGTTTGATCTGGATGCCAGTCTGGATGCACTGGTGACTGCACAAAGGCCGTTGGCTCATAAGGCAGGCAACAGTTTGCGCCGTGTCGGAAATGGCCCGCCACTGGGAAAGGTCACTGGTGATCGAAACCGTGTGTATCAAATCATACTCAATCTGGTGTCCAACGCGATCAAGTTCACCGTTGACGGTGAAATCACAGTGGACGGGGCACGTATCACATCGCCAAATGGGACGGCAGACATGGTCGAATTTCAGATCATAGATACCGGCATAGGTATTGCGGAGGATGATCAGGCCCGGATATTTGAGGATTTTGTGCGGCTTGAAAATGCTGAGGCTTTGAACATTGAGGGCACTGGGTTGGGCCTGGGGATTGTGCGCAACCTCGTGGTGTTGATGGGCGGCGAGATCGGCGTTGAGAGCGTTCCGGGCGAAGGCAGCCTCTTTTGGGTGCGGCTGCCTTTACCGGCAGCACTGGGCAAATTGGCCGAGCCCCCTGCCCTCAACCTGCCTGCAAAACCTGGGCCACGAAATGTGTTGATTGTTGAGGACAATGAAATCAACCGAACGGTGTTGGCGGAATTACTGGAAAAAGAAGGACACCACGTCTGGACGGCACCGAATGGGGCAGACGGCACCAACTTGGCAGCCAAACGGCGGTTTGACGTGATCTTGATGGACATCAACATGCCCGTGCTGGACGGCATCAGCGCCGCGCGCCAGATCAGGGCCAATGCCGATGGGGCCTCGCACGCCGCGAGGATCGTGGCGCTGAGTGCATATGTAACGCCCGAAACCAAAGCCGATGTGGGCAAAGCAGGCTTTGATGCGGTGCTGACCAAACCCTTGCGCCGCGAGGATCTGGAGCACGCCTTGCTGGGATCAGCCCCCGCCCGGGAGGTCAGTATGGGCACGATTATTGACGAAACAATCCTGGCCCAGTTGCACGAGGCCCTGAGCCCCGAGATATTGGAACAATTGCTGACTGGTTTCACGATGCAGGGGGCAGATTTGCTGAGTGAACTGGACCAGTTGAAAGGTGAAGACCTGCCCGCCCGGCTGCACGATTTGGCAGGGTTGTCAGCCACATTGGGCGCGCGTGCATTGCATACGCGCCTGTCGCAGGCGGAACTGGCCCTGCGCGCCGGGGATGCCAAAGGCGCTGTTGCCGCCTTGGATGCCCTGCCCGCGGTATGGAAGGCAACAATCACCCAATTAAGTGAACAGCGCGCGGCGGCGTAACCGGGGTTTACTTTCGGCCTTTCCGCATGTTCCTTTCGTAAGGATCGAATGTTTGCGATTTATGGTGAAAGACGAGAGGCGTCATGAAGAAATCCCAACTCAGCCTGAAATGGCTTGAGGTCTTTCAGCAGATTGCCCGGTCCGGCTCGGTTCAGGGGGCTGCGGAACAGACAGGATTGTCCGTCAGCACCGTGTCACATCACCTCAAATCGCTTGAGCAAAGCCTTGGCACCGATCTGTGTGATCACACTCGCCGCCCGATGCGCTTAACTCCTACCGGTGCCGTGTTTTTGCGCCAGATCGACGAAGCGATGCGCCTGTTGATCAAAGCCGAGATCGAAGCACAGAGTGGTGATCTGTCACAAACCCGCAGCCTGTCTCTGGCCATGATTGAGGATTTTGACAGCGAGATCGCCTCTGAACTGGCCCGCCTTCTAAGTCAGTCCATGCCCGGTTGTGTCTTTCGTCATCTGACCCGGCCCAGCCATGACATTCTGGACCTGCTGCGCGCCCGCGAGGTGGATATTGGTATTGCAGCCAAGCTCCAGTTTGATGCCGCAGATTTGATTGAATACCCGCTGTTGCGTGACCCGTTTGTGCTGGCGGTTCCAACAAACAAGGACGTTACGGCTGACGCCTGCCTGAATGGCTCAGCACCGTTGCCATTGATGCGCTACAGCCGGGATCAGATCATGGGCCGCCAAATCGAAGCGCAGTTGAAACGCCTGCGGATCACCCTGCCCCATGCGCATGAATTTGAAAGCAATCAAACCTTGATGAACATGGTGGCAGAAGGTGTTGGTTGGGCGATAACGACGCCAACCAATTATGCCCGCGCCAGCCGGTTTCACCGCCATGTTACGTTGCTGCCCTTCCCCGCCAAGGGGTTTGCGCGCCATATGTCCGTATTCACGGCCGAACTGCATCCATCGGCGGCGGTAGAAACCGTGGCCAGCATCCTGCGACAGTTGATTCAGACCCGTGCGATTGACCCCGCTGTGGTGCGGATGCCGTGGCTGCGTGACAGCTTTATGCTGCTTCCAGATCGGGATGCACCCTGACATCTGGCATTTGCGCTCAGGTGAGAATGTTGAATACGGCCCGGATCTGCCTATCCTGATCGGGCGTCAGATAATCTGGTCTATACGTCGCCAGCACTTCCTTTGCCTTGGTTCTTGCCCGGCTCCATGCATCCACCGCGCCGCTGTCAGCCCAGGTTTTTGGATCCTCCCGATCCGCCAGATCAGGATAGACATAATCGCGCTCCATCGCCTCCAATGTATGCGTGCCCCCCAGGAAATGCCCATCCCCTGTCACGGCCTCACAAATGGCGTCAAAGCCCAGATTGGCCTCACTCACTTCGACCCCGCGCAGCGTCCGATAGGTGATGGCATGCATTTCATCGTCCAGAATAAACGCCTCAAAGCTGACCCCCAACAACGAGGCCGTCATGCCTGAGCTTTCATAAATAAGATTGCCCCCCGCCAGACCCGCAGCCAGCGATGTCATGCCCTTTTCAACGCCATATTGCGCATCAATCGCCTTGGCATCGGCCATCGACGCCGCCACACCTGACGGCAGCCCAAACCAGTTGGATAGCTGCGCAGATGCGGCGTTCAACAGCACAGTTTCCGCGCCACCACCAGCAAAGGCCCCGGTGCGCAGATCAATCACCAGAGGCCAGTTGGAAAACACCATCGGATGGCCCGGTTTAATGGCATTGACCATCACCAGACTGGCCAGTGTTTCGGCCAGAGATTGCGCAAGAAACCCCGCCATGGTGGCCGACGCGGTGGCCCCGGCCTGCGCGGCCGTGATGCAGGAAACCGGTATGTTGTGTTCAAGGCATTCAAACGTCACATCCACCGCATCCTCGCCGTATCGCATCGGGCTGATCACCGGGCTGATATGCGCCTTCACAAACGGCCGTTTGGCAAATTCTCCAGGGCCACCTGCGGCAATGTCAAACATCTTCACGATGGGCGCCACATGCTCGGCCACGGTAAAGGCAGTGGCCACTGGTTTGGAGGTGTTTTTCAGCAGCGCATAGGCGGTGTTCACATCCAGATCAAACGGACCGGGCACATCGGTGGCAATGCAACAGCGGGTAAACCAACTAACATTATTCAACGTGTCCTGAAGGCGGGTGAAATCATGCAGGTCTTGCAGGGTTGAAGGCCGATACACGGCATTGTTGATATCCAGCGTCTGCACCGCGGCCCCGCCGGTGCCAAAATGCACAGCCCTGCCCCCAACGTCGATCGAGCG
>DFBW01000305.1:4412-4667 GCA_002366775.1 Roseovarius sp. UBA3070
GCAAAACCTTTGCCAGCCGCTCAGGCACCTCCCCCATTCCCAATTCTTCCAGCAACCGCAGGGCGGTGACATAGATTGCAGCGCAATCGGCCTCGCTCATTGGCTTATATTGCCCCCCCAACTGTCCTGGTGGGGCTGGGTTCACCGGTGGCGGGGCCGCACGTCTGGCGATGCGTTCCTTGCGCCCGGAGCGGCGGGGTTTTGGGGTGCTTTCATCACTCATTCATAATCTCCGGGCCAGGTGCTTTGCCGATA
>DFBW01000037.1:0-943 GCA_002366775.1 Roseovarius sp. UBA3070
CCCCCAAGTCAAAGGCAACTCAGGCCCAAAACGGCCTCAGCTTTACCGAAAAGCACCGCCTGGAAGCACTGCCCGCTGAGATGGAGCGGCTGGAGGCTGAGATTGCCAAGCTTGAAGGTCTGATGGCGGACCCTGAGCTGTTTCCTCGCGAGCCGGTGAAGTTCAAAAAAGCCATGGAAGCGCTCAGCACCCGCCAGACCGCATTGGCCAAGGCCGAAGAGGAATGGCTGACCTTGGAAGAGAAAGCCGAAGGTTAACGTGCGCGCGTGGCGGTGAGGTCAAAACCGATGCTCACCCCAAAGGCCACAGTGCCTTCGCCCGGTTCACCTATGGCAAAATCCAGCCGGTTCACCTCAATCTGGCCCTTCGCCCGTGCGACGTCATCCTGGATATCCAAAGTGAACGGCAAGTCCAGCGGCATGGATTGACCTTTGAGGGTCAGCGTGCCCCGCGCCAGCATTTGCCCGTCTTCTTCAATCAGGTCAGCCTTAAAAACGGCTTCGGGGAAGGCCGCGGCATCCAGGTATCCAGTACCTTTGGCCTGATCGCTGACCGATCCCATTTCAAGCGAGGCAATGGCGACAGTGACCGTGACGCCGCCGTGTTTGCCAGTGGTGTCTGGTGCGTCCTCATAGGATATATCTGCGGACCAATCCGCAAAGCTACCCACCACCTCAGACCCCATTTGAATGACGCGAAGGGACAGCGTGCCTGTGTCAACCATCCAGCCACCTTGAGCACTGGTTTCTGTGGTCGACATGGAAGATGAGCTTGTGTCTGTAACCCCTTGGGAATGTTCATGAGAATGGTCGTGGTCATGGGAATGCGCCCCGCCAGAGAACCACCCCAGAGAGGATGCTCCAATCAATACCAGCGCCCAGATGCCAAGGGCCGCAATCAGCGGAACAAAATGCCCCGGCTGTGCCTCACTTGGTTGCCCGTG
>DFBW01000037.1:1056-1335 GCA_002366775.1 Roseovarius sp. UBA3070
TGGCCAAAGGGCCACCAGATAGGGGCAAACCCGGTGGTGGCAGCGTGATGCACCCAGCCCGTCAGCGGTACGATCACCAGCGATCCATAGAGCAAATAATGCACGGTTTCCGCTGCCAATGCCTCGGGTCGGTTGTCCCCATTCAGCAGGCCGGGTTTGCGTTGTGATACGGCCCACAGGATGCGCAAAAGCGCCACAAAGAACACAGCGACGCCAAGTGATTTATGAAGGGAAAACAAAAAGATGGTGCGCGAAACTAATCCTTGGTCAGGCGCGCCG
>DFBW01000037.1:1456-7106 GCA_002366775.1 Roseovarius sp. UBA3070
CGTATCGCCCGTTGCCTAAATGCGCCCATCGCGGTATCCAAAACCAAAGGCACTTCAAGCGGCAGGAGCAGAGCAATATGAACCGTGCATTCTTATTTCCGGGACAGGGCGCGCAAACCATTGGTATGGGGCAGGCGCTGGCGCAGGCCTATCCGGGCGCAAAAGCCATTTTCGATGAGGTGGATGACGCCTTGGGTGAAAAGCTGAGCACGCTGATCTGGGAGGGAGAGCAGGACCAGCTGACCCTGACACACAATGCACAACCCGCATTGATGGCCACATCCCTTGCCGCGATGCGCGCATTAGAGGCCGAGGGCGTGAGCCTTGCGGCCGCCAGCTTTGTGGCGGGGCATTCACTGGGCGAATATTCTGCATTGGCCGCAGCAGGTGCGTTAAGCATCGCCGACACTGCGCGCCTGTTGCGCACACGAGGCGAGGCCATGCAAAGGGCCGTGCCAGTGGGCGAGGGCGCCATGGCGGCCATTCTGGGCCTTGATCTGGATACCGTGCGTGACGTTGCCAGCGCCGCTGCCATGGGCGAGGTGTGTCAGGCTGCAAATGACAACGACCCCGGACAGGTGGTTGTGTCAGGGGCTGCCGATGCTGTGGCCCGCGCGGTGGATATCGCCAAAGAGCGCGGTGCCAAACGTGCCATGTTGCTGCCTGTCAGTGCGCCGTTCCATTGCGCCTTGATGGAGCCTGCCGCCGCTGTCATGGCCGAAGCGTTGAGCCATGTTGAAATCAACCGCCCGGCTATTCCGGTCATTGCCAATGTGCTGGCCGAAGCGGTCAGTGATCCGGCAACGATCCGCTCGCTTTTGGTTGAGCAGGTGACGGGGGCTGTGCGGTGGCGCGAATCTGTGCAGTTCATGGGCGATCACGGCGTGTCCGAGACCTATGAGATCGGTGCGGGCAAGGCGTTATCGGGCATGGTACGGCGCATCAACCGCGATATTGCGGTCAATGCAGTGGGCACACCGGATGATGTGAAACTGGCGGCCAGCAAGATATTGGGCTGAACGGCCGACAATTATTGGTAGTTTAAAAGGGATGAATATGTTTGACCTGACAGGAAAAACGGCACTGATAACAGGGGCTTCGGGCGGTATTGGCGGGGCAATTGCCAAGGCGCTGCATGGGGCAGGGGCGACAGTTGGCCTGAGTGGCACACGGGTGGACCCATTGCAGGCACTGGCGGCTGAATTGGGTGATCGTGCCCATGTGTTGCCCTGCAATCTGAGCGATGCTGAGGCCGTGGATGCGCTGCCAAAACAGGCCATAGAGGCCATGGGCAGTGTCGATATACTGGTGAACAACGCGGGCATCACCCGCGATCAGATATTCATGCGTATGTCTGATGAGGAATGGCAAAGCGTTCTGGATGTGAACCTGACCAGCACCATGCGGCTTTGTCGCGGCGTCATGCGCCCGATGATGAAGGCGCGCTGGGGGCGGATCATCAATATCAGCTCTATCGTGGGGGCCACAGGCAACCCCGGTCAGGCCAATTATGCCGCGTCCAAAGCGGGGTTGGTGGGGATGACCAAATCCATCGCCTATGAGGTGGCCAGCCGGGGCATCACCGCCAATGCGGTGGCTCCGGGGTTTATTGCCACAGCAATGACCGACAAGCTGAGCGACGAGCAAAAAGACAAGATCAATGCCCAAATCCCCGCAGCCCGCATGGGAGCAGCAGAAGAGATCGCCGCAGCGGTGCTTTATCTGGCATCCCCCGAGGCCGGATATGTGACGGGGTCGACCTTGCATGTGAACGGCGGAATGGCGATGTTATAGCCATCACAACGGGGGGGATATCGCTGGATTGCGGGCAGTCCAGACTTGATATCTTTCGGGTGTCCCCCACGTCGGGAAAAGATTTGCCTACAGCGCACCATGTGCTATAGGCGGCGCAGATTTGCCGGGCAACCGTTGGTTGACCCGGTGGCCTATGATGATTAGGCAAGACCAAACCGCCCCCAACAAGGGCAAGATTTCAAGGCCGCTAACCCCACAAAGGGACGTGGCAAAAACGGGTCACCAAGCCCAACAGACGATGAGGATTATGTCATGAGCGATATCGCAGACCGCGTTAAGAAGATCGTTGTGGAACACCTGGGTGTGGAAGAGGACAAGGTTGCTGAAACAGCTTCGTTCATCGACGATCTGGGCGCAGACAGCCTGGACACGGTCGAACTGGTCATGGCGTTTGAAGAAGAGTTCGGGATTGAAATCCCCGACGACGCGGCTGAAACCATTCAGACCTTTGGCGATGCAGTGAAATTCATCACCGAAGCGTCCTAAGCGTTTCACCACTTCAGAATTTTAGAGAGGCCCTGCCACCTGGCGGGGCCTTTTTATTTGGATGGAAATGGCGGGATTGCGCCCTCTTTGACCAATTTCTGCGTTGCCGCTAAAGTCCGATACAGGTGGTCGGGCCAAATTCCTTTGCACGCAGCTTTGGTCGTATCGGTTGAATGAGGCTTGGATCGTGCAAATCACCGTAACCACCAAGGCGCAGGTCGGTGCTGGCTCAACGTTCCCAATCTAGTGGAGGGCGTTCTGCCATGACCATCTACCCCACTGCTGAACGGCATAACGGACATCTGTCTCATTGGCCCGTGATCGTCTGGAAGATCCGGTGCAACTGGTACAAAGACCCGGTTAATATTATCCTCAGCCTTGCCAGCGCGCAACCAGAGCCAACAGCCGATTTCCTGTAAATTTGAAAACCTGCCCCATGACGCATATTTGTGTCATGGGCTCTGACACCTCGCACTCTTGCCCCTGGGGGGCAAGGCGGGGTAAGAGCATCCAAAGCAAATATACGAAGGTGAGGGCAGCAATATGCGTCGAGTGGTTGTCACAGGTCTGGGTTTGGTTACGCCTTTGGCGTCTGGGGTTGAGGAAAGCTGGTCAAGGCTGTTGGCCGGTGAATCAGGGGCAGGCCCGATCACGCGGTTTGACACGTCCAATGTGGCCACAACATATGCCTGCGAAGTGCCTTTGGGCGATGGCAGTGATGGCACCTTCAATGCCGATGACTACATGCTGCCCAAGGAACAGCGCAAAGTAGATGATTTTATCGTCTATGGTGTCGCCGCAGCCACGCAGGCGGTTGAGGATTCCGGCTGGAACCCCGAAGACAGAGAAAGCCAGGAGCGCACCGGTGTTCTGATCGGCTCGGGCATTGGCGGGCTGAAATCAATTGAGCAAACCACATTGCTGATCCGCGACAAGGGCGTGCGGCGGGTGTCTCCTTTCTTTATTCCCGGCGCTTTGATCAATCTGATCTCAGGTCAGGTGAGCATCCGCTATGGTTTCAGAGGTCCCAATCACGCGGTTGTCACGGCGTGTTCCACGGGGGCGCATGCCATTGGTGATGCAGCCCGGCTGATCGTGTTTGATGATGCTGATGTGATGTTGGCGGGCGGGGCCGAAGCGGCGATCTGCGAGATTGGTATTGCCGGGTTCAACGCCTGCAAAGCCTTGTCTACCAGTCGCGCTGACAACCCCAAAGAGGCCAGCCGCCCCTATGACACCGATCGTGATGGGTTTGTTATGGGCGAGGGGGCCGGTGTGGTGGTTTTGGAGGAATACGAACACGCCAAAGCACGCGGCGCCAAGATTTACGCCGAAGTTGTGGGCTATGGCCTGTCGGGGGATGCCTATCACATCACCGCCCCGGCCGAGGATGGCGATGGCGCATTCCGCTCAATGACGGCCGCGCTCAAACGTGCGGGGCTTGAGCCCAAAGATGTGGATTACATCAACGCACATGGTACCTCGACCATGGCCGACACCATTGAACTGGGCGCGGTTGAACGCCTGTTGGGGGATGCTGCCAGCACCGCCACCATGAGCTCTACCAAATCCGCCACTGGGCATTTGCTGGGGGCGGCTGGCGCGATTGAGGCGATTTTCTCGATCCTTGCCATCCGCGATCAGGTCGCCCCGCCCACGATTAACCTTGAAACCCCAGCCGTGGACACACCACTGGATCTGGCTCCAAAGGTGAAACGTGAGCGCGAGATCAACGTGGCGCTGTCCAACTCCTTCGGGTTTGGCGGTACCAATGCGTCGGTCCTGTTCAAGAAGGTTGATTGACACATGTGGCGCAATATCACGTCTAACGTGCTGACCTTTCTGGTTGTTGCGGTGTTCCTGATGGGGGGGCTGATCCTGTGGGGCCAACGCGAGTATTCCGCCACCGGCCCGTTGGATGAGCAGATCTGCCTGCGGGTGCAAAGCGGGTCTTCTATGCGCGGCGTGTCACGCCAGTTGGAAAATGAAGGCGCTGTTTCAAGTGGGTCCATCTTTCGTATCGGGGCCGATTACACGGATAAATCCAGCCGTCTTAAGGCGGGCAGCTGGCTGATCCCCGGGCATGCTAGCATGTCAGAAATTGCCGATATTATCACCCGTGGCGGTGCCAGCACTTGTGGCACCGAGGTGGTGTACCGCATCGGTGTGACCCGCAGCCAAATTCAGGTGCGCGAGCTGGACCCCGCAACCGACCGCTATGTGGAACAGGCCGCCTTCAACCCGGCCGAGGATGCCGTGCCGCCCGCGTTTAGCGACGTGCGCGAGAAATCCGACACCCGCTACCGTGTGGCCATTGCCGAGGGCGTGACCAGCTGGCAGATCATCGAAGGGTTGAAGGCGGTGGATGTGCTGGAGGGTGACATCAGCGAAGTGCCCCCCGAAGGCAGCCTGGCCCCCAACAGCTATGATGTTGCCAAGGGTGAAGACCGCAGCCTGATCATCGACAAGATGCGCAAAGCTCAGGATGCTTTGCTGGCTGCCGCCTGGGAAAACCGCGCCGATGGCATCCCGCTGGAAAACCCATATGAGGCGTTGATACTGGCCTCGATCATCGAAAAAGAAACCGGTGTGCCGCGGGAACGGCGACAGGTGGCAAGTGTGTTCACCAACCGGTTGAACAAAGGCATGAAGCTGCAAACGGACCCAACGGTGATCTATGGCATCACCAAAGGCGAGGGCGTGCTGGGCCGTGGCCTGCGCCAGTCAGAATTGCGCAAAGAAACCGCCTGGAACACTTATGTGATCAAAGGTCTGCCGCCAACGCCGATTGCCAATCCGGGTCAGGCCAGCCTTGAGGCGGCCGTCAACCCCGACACAACGCCGTTTATCTTCTTTGTGGCGGATGGCTCGGGGGGGCATGCCTTTGCTGAAACCCTGGACGAGCATAACGCCAACGTCGCGCGCTGGCGCGAAATTGAAGCCGAGCGCGCCAATCAATAGCGGATCAAGTGTTGTGCCAAGATGTAGTGCTCTGGCGCGGCTTCATCTTTCTCTAAATACTTAAACACCCCCTTTCGTGTCATCAGAGGTGTTATTTAAGTATTTTTGGAAAGATGAAGCCGGGGCGTGCGCGTTATTGCATCCTTAGTGCACCGTCGAGGCGGATGACTTCGCCGTTCAAATAGCCGCATTCCACGATGAAACGCGCCAGTGCGGCATATTCCGCCGGATCCCCCAGACGTTTGGGGCACGTCACATCCTGCGCAAGGCTGGCCTGTACCTCTTGGGGCAGGCCTTGCAGCATCGGGGTCAAAAAGATGCCCGGCGCGATGGCCATCACCCGGATACCCTCGCGCGACAGATCACGCGCCATAGGCATGCTGAGCCC
>DFBW01000037.1:7154-12524 GCA_002366775.1 Roseovarius sp. UBA3070
GCGGTGTTGATAATCACCCCACGGCTGCCATCCGGTTCGGGGTCATTCTTGGCGATTTCGGCGGCGGCGAGGCGAGCGACGTTGAAGCTGCCTACAAGATTGATGTTGATGACCGATTGAAAGACACCCAGATCATGTGGCCCGTCACGGCCCAGCGTTTTTGCAGCAGGGGCGATGCCCGCACAGTTGATCACAGCGCTGATCCGGCCCATGGCGGCACTGGCATGCGAGATTGCGGCCTGCACCGAGGCCTCGTCGGTCACGTCGGTTTCGGCAAAGCCTGCGCCGATCTCGGCTGCGACGGCCTCGCCACGGGCACGATCGCGGTCCAGCAGCGTGACTTGTGCGCCCATGGTGCGGAAATGGCGGGCGGTGGCCTCACCCAGGCCAGAGGCCCCCCCGGTGATGATCGCGGCAGTGTCTTGAATGCGCATAAGCATATCCTCGCAGGTGGAAATTGAACATTCGTTCAGATAACCCGAAGTGATAGGCCTGTCAAAGCCGGGGTTTGAACCAATGGGCTGAAAAGCTCAGCCCGACAACGGTGATCAGGATCCGAATGATGTGATAGAGCGTCACCAGCGCAGGGTTGGCCGGCAGGCTGAGCGCCACCAGCGCCATTTCAGTGACCCCGCCGGGGGCAAAGCTGATCAGCATGACGTCAAAGGGCTCTGCTGTGATGGGGGAGAGCAAGCTGGCCATCAAAGCGGCCAGACACAGCATGCCGCCCACCGATAACAGTGACAGCGCCGCCCCCATGGCAAGTGTGTTGCGCGTGGTGCCCTTGAACCGTGTGCCCAAAGAGGCGCCGATCACCACTTGTGCCAGATTGACCAGCCATTGAGGGATGTCCATTTGCACCAATCCGCTTAGGGACAGGGCTGCCCCCACAACCAAAGGACCGGTCAACTGCCGGGCAGGCAGGCGGCACACGGCCCCAAGAGCGATACCCCCAATCACCGCCACGGCGATGATGGGCAGATGCGACAGGGGCACTTCGGCCTGCGCCATGGTCATGCCAGCCGAGCTGCCCAGCGGCGCGCCGTGCCACAGGGACAGGCCAATGGGCAGCAACGTGACCACCGTGATGACGCGCAGGAATTGTTGCAGGACCAGGCGTGAGGTGTCAGCGCCTGCGTTTTCGCCAAAGGCAATGCTTTCATACAGCCCGCCCGGCGCACTGGAATAAAACGCGGTGGGCCTGTCAAATCCGCCAATGCGACGAAACACAGTATAGTTATACCCGGTGCTGAGCACCACAAATACCCCAAGCGCTGCGACGCTGATGGCCAGCCCTTTTGCCTCGGCAAACAGGGAAGGGGTGATTTGTGTGCCGATCATCAGCCCGATCACCGCGATGAACACCAGGCGCAATCCCCCCAGAAAGGCGAATTCTTCGGGCAGGTGCCGGGCTAACATAGTGGACATCAGCCCCGACACCAGCAATGGCCCCATCATGAAAGGCAAAGGCAAACCCAGCCACCGCGCGGAAAAACCGGCAACGCCGCAAAGGGCGATCAACACAGCGGTGGAAAGGGGCGATTTCATATCCCTTTGAAGCACCGGGGCCGGGGGATCACAAGGCCAGAAGGGCCAATGATCTATTTAGTCACCTTATGTCCGTTCTCATTTGCTCAGGCAAATGTACACTCTTGCGAGGCTAGGCTTCGATAGGGTTGGCTCAGATCAGCGCGGTTGAAAGGCTGGGGAAATAGCTCAACAATATCAGAACAAGGGCGACGGCCACAAGGAAGGGCCACAGCGCCTTGAGGATGGCACCGGGGGGGGTGTCGCTCATGGATGAGGCGATATAGAGGCCGATTCCGACGGGTGGTGTGAGCAGTCCAAGAACGAGATTGAGACAAACCACCACGCCGAACTGATAGGGGCTGATATCATAAGATCCGGTGGCAATCGGGAGCAGGATTGGTGTGATCAGGATAATTGCGGCGATGCCGTCAATCACCATCCCCACCAACAACAGCGCGGCATTGACGATCAGCAGGAACATGAACGGATCTGAGGTCACCGAGGTGATCAGCGCGGCCAGTTTTTGCGGGATTTCCTCATATATGATCACCCAGCCAAACACGCTGGCGGCTGAAATCATGAACACGATCATCGAGGCGTTGACGGCCGTGCGTTTGAACATCTCGCCCAAGTGCTGCGGTTTCAATTCGCCGTAGACAAGCCAGCCAACAAGAAAGGCAATCAGTGACGCAATCGCCGCGGATTCCGTTGGGGTGGCAATGCCAAACAAAATGCCACCAATGATGGCCAGCGGGATCAACAGGGCAGGCAGGGCATCGCGCAGGGCCAACAGTGCCTCGGGCATCGCCATCCACGCCCCTTTGGGAAATTGCTGTTGCCAGCCGATCAGGGTGATCACCAGTGCAAAGCTGAGCGTCAACAGGATGCCGGGGATGATGCCGGCCAAAAACATCTCGCCAATGGGGACCTGCGCCAAAACGCCAAATATGACGAACATCATCGACGGCGGAATGACCGGGGCCAGCAACCCGCCCGCAGCGGTGGTGGCGGCAGCAACCCCCTTGTCGTAGCCCTCAGATTCCATGGCGGGCACGATGGCCCGTGACATCACCGCGATTTGCGCTGTGGCCGAGCCGATGATCGCCGCCATGAACATATTGGCCAGCAGATTGATATAGGCCAACCCGCCGCGAAACCCGCCAACAAACACTCGTGCCATGTTGATCAGCCGCTTGGTCATGCCGCCTTCATTCATCAGCTCACCCGTCAGCATGAATAGCGGGATCGCCAACAGGCCATAGTTTTCAAGGCCCGCAAACATCTTCTGGGCAAAGCTGTCATAAAGGACGGTGTTGCCGCTTTCCCAGACATACCAGATGGCCGTCACAGCCAGCACAATGGCCACAGGCACAGATAAGAAAAGCGCAGCAAGGAAGACAACAGGGCTCATGTGGCATCCTTTGGCGCTGTTGGTGCGCCACTCAGATGCGCCAGTGAATGCAGGGTTGCCCCCAAGGCAAACAGCCACATCACGCTCCAGAACAAGTACTTTGGCAGGCCCAATGTCAGCGTAGGTTCTGCATAGATGAAGTTGAACGTACTGCCCTGAAATGCCATCACATCAAACCCCGATCGGGCCAGACCAAGCGGCATGAACCAGCGCCAGCAAAACCACAGCATGCACAGCGCAAAGGCAAGCACCACAATATCCACGATTTTGCGCATAACGAAACGCGCGCCGGGCGAGACAGCATCGGGCAGCAAGGTGATGGCCACCGAGTTACGGTGATGCAACGCAGCCGAAGCCCCAAGGAAGGTCATCCATGCCATGGCATAGATCGCCAGTTCGTCCACCCAATAAAGAGCGCTGCCGATGTTGCGTGTCAGCACGTTCAGCAGGATCAGCAGCGTGACAGTAACCGCCAGCAGTGCGGCGGCGCCCAGCTCAATCCGTGCCCAAAACGCTGATATCCGAAAAAGCATCGCCGCTACCTCATAAAAAAGGGGCGCAGGTTGGACCCGCGCCCCTGTTCTTCATATCTGAATTGTCACTCGGTTTGTGCCGCGACAGCGCGCAGGGCGTCAAGCGATTTGGCCTTTTGTGACCATATGGCGTTCCATTGCTCAACCGCATCGCCAAAGAATGAGGCATCAACCTTGGTATAGGTGATGCCGGTGTCTTTGACCTGCTCCAGCCAGCCAGCTTCTTTGGCGATATAGCTGTCGATAGTGCTGTCCACATGTTTGGCCATCAAACCACCGATCATGGCGCGGTCATCATCCGACATCCCGGCCCAAACCTTGGCCGAAACCAGCCCGACCATAGGGAACATCATGTGATCTGACTGCACAATCGTATCGGCATGTTCAAAATACTTCAGAACCCAGATCAACTCGGCGTCCATGTCGATGGCATCGACCTGACCATTGGCCAGCGCATCATAAACCGCAGGCAATGGCATGGGGGTAGGGGCCGCACCCACGGCGTTATAGAAATCCAGAATTGGTGCAAACGGCGTGATACGCAGCTTCAACCCGGCAAGATCCTGAGCGGTTGAAATCTCACCACGGCTGACGATCTGGCGCAATCCGGCCATGCCATAGCCAACGCCAACAACGCCCACCTGACCCGCAAGCGGCTCCAGCAGTGATGCCGCCGTTTCAGAGCGCAGGATGCGCCCGGCATGGGCGATGTCATTGGCCAGATAGGGCGCATAAAACGCTCCCATATCCGGGGCGCGGTTTGACACTTCGGCCACAGTCATAAAGGCCATGTCCAGGGCGCCTGTCTGCAACTGTTGCAGCATTTCGGCCTCATTGCCCAACTGGCGTGCCGGGAAAACCGAAACGCTGTGCGCGCCACCGGAGACTTCGGCCAGCTCGGCGCCAAAGGCCTCGGCTGCTTTGGTCCAGATATGTGGCGGCGGTGTGATCAAACCCAAGCGGAACTCATTGGCCTGCGCCACCAGCGCAGAGGCCGCCACAAGTGCGGCCGATGTCAGCAATGTCGTAAAGTGTTTCATGGTAACTCCCTGATATTTTTTGTTTTGTTTAGGTTCAGATTTTGACCCAGCCCTCGGGTGGTTCTTTTCCTGGGTGTATCGTTTGGCAGTTGGGGCAGGTGCGATCCTCTTGTGAGGCATAGAACTTTTCGTAAACGGGTGGCAAGTCTCTGACGATTGATTGTAGCTGCATCTCGGCGCGGTGAACAAGGCTGCCGCATTCAAAGCAGTACCATTCGATGGCGTCAAGTTCACCTGTTTGGCGTTTGGGTTCAATCACCAACCCGATTGAGCCTTCCTCGGGGCGTTGCGGTGAGTGGCGCACATGGGGAGGCAGCAGGAAAATCTCTCCCTCGCGGATGGGAACATCATAAAATTCCTCACCGTCAAAGAGTTTCAGAACCATGTTGCCTTCCAGCTGGTAAAAGAACTCCTCAACCGGGTCATCGTGATAATCGGTGCGCTTGTTGGGGCCGCCAACCACGGTGACCATCAGGTCTGCGTCCTCCCAGATCTGCTGATTTCCGACAGGGGGCTTAAGAAGGTGGCGATGCTCATCAATCCACGTCTGGAAATTAAAGGCTCTCAGTTTGGACATGTTCTTCTCCCTTTATTACGAAAACTTCCGTGACTTCGCCCCTTACCGCAAAGAATTATTCCGCATGTTGGTATCGGAATTAGTTATATCACAAGCGGCACTGCCTATGCGTCAGAGTTTGAGGCCGCACGCCTTGAACGCATTGCGCACAACGGTTTTCTCGGCCTCTGTCAGCTCCAGCATGGGCGGACGGACCCGCCCGCCGACCTGTCCCAACAGCTCCTGCCAGTATTTGCCAAAGGCCGTCGGTTTATCTGCCGGGCGTGAGCGCTTCATCGC
>DFBW01000037.1:12666-14278 GCA_002366775.1 Roseovarius sp. UBA3070
TCCTCGGCTGATGTGGACACATGGATTTTGTCGCCGATCATATGGCTGAGCCGCACATACATCTCACGCGGGACCGAATATTTGATCGCAACGATGTTGGGCAATTCGGCAATACGCGCGCATTCCTCAGGCTGCATCAGATAGCCGCTGTCGGGGTGGCTCCACATTGCGATGCCAATATCAAGCTCATCGCAGAAGGTCTTGTAATATTGGTATAAAACCTCGCCACGGTCCTGCACAAAGCTGAGAACCGGGGCATGCACCACAATGTAATCCGCGCCACACTCCTGGGCATGATGCGCCAATTCCAGCGCTGTGTTCATATTCTGATCGGAGACCGAGACAATCACACCGGCCTTGCCTGCGCATTCCTCCACTGCAATCTCAAAATTGCGTTTGCGCTCTTCCAGGCTCATCGAGAAGAACTCGCCCTGTTTGCCAGCCACGAACAGCCCTTGGATATCCAGATCGTCAATCCAGTGGCGGATGTTTGCGCGCAAGCCCGCCTCATCCAACGACAAATCATCATTGAACGGGTTCAGGGCCGCCGCCCAAATGCCTGTCATGTTCTCACGCGCGTAGGCCTTTGCGTCGTGTTTGGAATATTTCATATCCGGGCACCTTTGGTTGTCAAAGCAGCTGTTTCAAATTTCAACAGGGCGCATTTTGGCGCGCTGGCCAATCTGAAACGCTCGAACTGGGTATCAAATATAGCTATATCAAATCTACTTCAATTTAGATTAGATCAATTTCAAACAATAGGTTTGGATCATGAAAACAGGTTTGATCGGCAATGGGGCGATTGCCCGCTATGTGCGTACAGCGCTGGAAGACCGCGGGCATTCAGTCAGCGCGATACTGCTGCGCCCCGAGCGTGTGGCACAAAATCCGGGGCTGCACGTTGGATCGGTTGCGGCGTTGCCAGATGACCTGGACCTGATGATTGATTGTGCCGGGCATGGTGCCTTGATTGAGCACGGCCCGGCCATCCTGTTGCGCGGGATGGATTTGATTACGGTTTCGCTGGGGGCTTTGGCTGACCCGGTGGTGTATGACATGCTTGAACAGGCCGCAGGGCAGGGTGGTGCCCGATTGCACCTTGCCAGTGGCGCCATCGGGGCGCTGGATTGCTTGCGTGCCGCGCGGGTCGGGCGGCTGGACCGGGTAACTTATGTTGGACGCAAGCCGCCCAAGGGCTGGAAAGGCTCAGCAGCCGAAAAGGTTCTGGATCTTGAGGCGTTGCACAGCGGTGCGCAGATACATTTTGAAGGGTCCGCGCGCGAGGCCGCATTGCGATACCCCAAAAACGCCAATGTGGCTGCCGCCGTGGCGCTGGCCGGAGCCGGGTTTGATGCCACACAGGTGCAGCTGATTGCCGATGCTGATGTGTCTGAGAACATTCACGAGATCGAAGCCATCGGCGAATTTGGCAGTTTCAGCTTTCAGATCAGGGGGCGGTCTTTGCCCGATAACCCGTGCAGTTCTGCCCTGGCGGCAATGAGCGTGATCTCCAAACTGGAGCAAACCCACCAGCTGATAACGATTTAGGACATCCCATGAGCGCCAGCCATTCCCGCATTGTTGATCGTGCCCTGACCCGGCTGAAACTGCG
>DFBW01000037.1:14479-15252 GCA_002366775.1 Roseovarius sp. UBA3070
CTGTTGCCCGTGGCGATTGATAATCTGCTGGCAGAGCGCCCAAAAGTGGCGATCAAAATCAGGGAAGGCACCAATGAGGTTTTGATGCCCGCCTTGCTGTCAGGCGAGATTGATCTGGTGGTTGGGCGCCTTCCGTCACACCGGCACCGGGACAAAATCCAACAGGAACGCCTGTTTGAGGATCGCATTGTTGCGGTTGTTGGCAATCACCATCCGCTGGCCAACAAACGATCCGTGTCGTTTGAGCAGATCAAACCCTTTGGCTGGATATTGCCGCCGCTTGAAACCTCGTTGCGTCGTCAGATCAACCACTTTTTTGTGGGACAGCAGCAATATGTGCCACCTTTGGCGATAGAATCTGTGTCCTATCTGGCCAACCGTGCTTTGCTGCAATCGCGTGATCTGATCGGGTTGATGCCGGCCGAAGTGATCGCACAAGACGTTGAAAACGGATACCTTTCCCAGCTGGATTGGGTCGCCCCCTTTGGTCAGGGGCCTATTGGCATTTCGTTTCGCTCAGACAGCAGCCTCTCACCTGCCGGGCGCGCGTTCAAGCTGGCATTGCACCGCGCAGCACAGCAAAGATAGCGCTGGTATTCGCCAAAGTGATATCAGTATTCAGCTAATTCACTTGAAGTGAGCCACCCCATTGCATGATCTGACAGCACCCGACACCGGAGGCACCTTGCCCATGTATCCTGATCTGAAACTATTTATCGCAGGCGAATGGCGCAGCGCGGCGCAAAACATGCCCGTGGTGAACCCCGCCACCG
>DFBW01000035.1:0-5382 GCA_002366775.1 Roseovarius sp. UBA3070
TGCACCACCAGCTTCGGCCATTTTGCGCGCACTTTCATTGTCAGCACCAGACAACCCAAGCGCCTCACACACATTTTCAATGATCGTCAATTCGGCCTCGCGGCGCACCCCATCGGCCAGAACAACCTCCCACAAGGCCTCAAGCGCATTCACGCGGTTGTCCATACTGACGGTTTCGCGGATCAGACGGCCAAACTCCTGCGTATCAGGTGCCGCCTTGTCCAGCTTCTCACAGGTGGCGCGCATTTTGGCGGCCTCAATAGGCTTTAACCCATTCAGCCGGGCCAACAGCCGATCAATCCGGCTGATCTCGGACAGCTGATAATCCATGTCCGATTTGGCCACCCGCACCATCAATGCCCCCAGCGCCAGCTTGGCATCAGGTTCGGGCAAGGGCTGTGGCTCGGGCGCGGCAAACGCGTGCAGGATACGGCTTAACATGGGCAAAGGTTAACCATGATGCCGGGTGCTGCGTAAAGAGATTTGTGCATCTCAACCCTTCCACGCCACCACATCCCCGCGCGACATCAGCCCTCACAGTGTCTTGGCGCCTTAACAGGCCTCATAAAGCGGCCGGGCCGTCCACATCCTCTTGCGCCACCCAATTCCTTTCATACACCTTCATCCTGCTGGTTTGGTCACCACTGAATTCTCGCTTTGGAAACAATAAAGCCCCAATGCCCTAGCCCGGCCACATTTGAACCCCATTGCGCGCCCAATGCCCGCCTAAAACAGCTTTGCGATCTGGGGCGGAATGTTTGCGGAGCTTCTAAATGGACGATTTTGGCGGATACGACTGGTCGGTTGGCACCTCTGGTGATCATCAGGAGAAGATGCGCGCCCTATCCCCAAAGCAATTGCGCCATGTCGCCCGGATATATGATTGGCGTCTGCACCCCGAAGAGGCCCTTGGATGGGTCATGGCCCAAAAATGCATGGATCTGGGCAGTGCCCTGTCGGCCTTTATGAATGGCGAACCTGAGCGTTTCAATTACATGCCCAAACGCGATGTCCCGGATCAATACCATGCCGCTGCGCGCGTGTTGGACAACATCTGCCTGCGGGTAAACAGTGGGTTTTACCTGTCCAGCCCTGGCAATTTTGTTGACAGCGAGCGCCGTCTGTCGCGCTGGTTGAAATATCAGGGCGCGGACCGCTCAGAGGGGCGGCGCGGGCGCTGGATTCTGGATGAAGGTATTATCGCCGGCCTGACCGAAAAACTGGAGCTCCCCGAAACGGTGGCGATTCCCGAGAGCCCCAAAAACTCGCTTTTGCATGACGTGCTCAGCCCCCTTAAAGATCTGGGCGTGTCACGCGATCACCTGAAATACCTGCCCGCGGAATATGATGTGTAACGCAGGTTCGGGCATTTACGCCAAGGTTTTGGCATCACACCAACCGCGATGTTTCGACGGCTGCGCGTACGAAATCAGCAAACAACGGGTGCGGCTCAAACGGTTTTGATTTCAGCTCCGGATGGAACTGCACACCGATAAACCACGGATGATCTGACCATTCCACAATCTCGGGCAGCCTCCCGTCGGGGCTCATGCCTGAAAAAATCAGCCCACATTTTTCCAGCTTCTCACGGTATTTTGTGTCCACCTCATAGCGATGGCGATGACGCTCGTCGATCGCAGTCGTGCCGTAAATTCCAGCCACCTTTGAGCCCTCTTTCAGCACGGCATCATAGGCCCCCAATCGCATGGTGCCGCCTTTGTCATCCGACACATTGCGCTGCACTTTTTCGTTGCCCTGCACCCATTCCTTGAGGTGATAAACCACTGGGGTAAAACGCTTTTTCCCGGCTTCATGGTCAAATTCTTCTGACCCTGCATCGCTCAGCCCGGCCATGTTGCGCGCCGCCTCAATCACCGCCATCTGCATGCCCAGACAAATGCCCAGATAGGGAATTTTGCGCTCTCGGGCGAATTGCGCCGCCTTGATCTTGCCCTCGGTGCCGCGCTCACCAAAGCCGCCGGGCACGAGAATGGCATGGAAACCCTCCAGGTGAGGTGCCGCATCCTCGGAGTCAAATATTTCGGCATCGACCCATTCAACGTTGACCTTCACCCGGTTGGCCATGCCACCATGGGTCAACGCCTCTTTGATTGATTTGTAAGCATCCTCAAGCTGAGTGTATTTGCCAACGATCGCCACGTTGACCTGGCCATCGGCGGTGTGCACGCGGTCATTCACATCCTTCCACACCCGCAAATCGGGCTTGGGTGCGGGCGAGATTTCAAACGCGTCCAAAACCGCCTGATCCAGACCCTCGTGGTGATAGGCCAGCGGCGCCTCGTAGATGGATTTCAGGTCATAGGCCGCCACAACCGAATCTTTGCGCACATTACAAAACAGGGCGATCTTTTCGCGTTCTTTGTCGGGGATAGGCTGCTCGGATCGGCACACCAGAATATCGGGTGCAATTCCGATCGACTGCAATTCCTTGACCGAGTGTTGTGTCGGTTTGGTTTTCAATTCCCCGCTGGCCGCCAACCAGGGCAGCAACGTCAGATGCATAAAAATGCACTGGCCGCGTGGCTGATCATGGCTGAACTGGCGGATGGCCTCAAAAAACGGCAGGCCTTCAATATCGCCCACAGTGCCGCCAATCTCGCACAGCATGAAATCCACCTCTTCCTTGCCAATATGCAGAAAGTCTTTGATTTCATTGGTAACATGCGGAACCACCTGAATGGTTTTGCCCAGATAGTCGCCACGACGCTCTTTTTCGAGCACGTTGGAATAGATCCGCCCCGAGCTGACAGAATCAGTCATTCGGGCGGGCACACCGGTGAAGCGTTCGTAATGGCCAAGATCCAGATCGGTTTCGGCACCATCATCGGTCACAAACACTTCGCCATGCTCAAACGGGCTCATCGTGCCGGGATCAACATTCAGGTAAGGATCAAGTTTGCGCAACCGAACTGAAAAGCCCCGCGCCTGCAAAAGTGCCCCCAGAGCTGCCGAAGCAAGCCCCTTGCCAAGGGATGAAACAACGCCGCCTGTGATGAAAATATATCGTGCCATACGCTGGCGATCTCCCGTGATTTCTTGGCTCTGTTGAGGCCCTGGATAGCGCGAATCTGATGCGATTCTACCGCAGTACCACGGGATTTAAGACATAAAGGATTCGATGGCATTGCGCAAGCAAGCCGCAACATGATGTTACGTCAATTTTCATAACCCCAAGCATTGGTGGAAAGAAGGATCAGCAAACCACACCAAACCGGGCCTGCAATGGCCCCGTTAGATAAGATTTTTCAGATCAGTTTAAGATCAGTCCGCAGTCGGCAACAACGGCTCGGTGTCGTCGCTGGATGGCGGCAACAGGCTGTCATTGGTATCGGGCAACGCAGGGTCGATCTGCTCAACCGCGGGCGCATCAACGATCCGGTCCAAAACCGAACTGCCCGCCGAATTCTTGGCAGAAATGATGGTCAGGGCAATCGACGTGCAGATAAATGCAATCGCCAGAATCCATGTCACCTTGCCCATCGCTGTGGCTGCGGCGCGGCTGGAAACGCCACCGCCGCCGCCGCCCATACCCAGACCGCCCCCTTCAGCGCGCTGCAAAAGCACAACACCAATCAAGGAGATTGCCAAAAGAAGGTGGATGGTAAGGACTACGTTTTCCATGCAAGGATGCCCGGCTGGTTTCATCTATCAGGGGCTATCTATGCAATTCATGCGCGCGCCGCAACCCGACAACGCAATAGCGTATTGCTTTTGCCTTATCCCTGCATTGCGCGTCAGGCCTGCGCGCGCACAGGCTGCGGTTTTCGCCAGCCAAAAGTTCCCGGCCCAAACGCACGGATTACGAATATCCCCTTTCAGATGATTTAGCGGTTTCGCCCACGCGCTTGGCCCGGTATACCGGCGCGGGTTTTGGTTCCAACAAAGAGGTCCAGCATGGCCAATGTGGTTGTCGTGGGCGCCCAATGGGGCGACGAAGGAAAAGGCAAGATTGTCGATTGGCTGTCTGAACGCGCGGATGTGATTGCGCGGTTTCAGGGGGGGCATAACGCCGGTCATACTTTGGTGATTGATGGCAAGGTCTACAAGCTGAACGCTCTGCCTTCGGGCGTGGTGCGCGGCGGCAAGCTCAGCGTCATCGGCAATGGTGTGGTGCTGGACCCCTGGCACCTGTTGAATGAGATCGCCTCGATCCGCGACCAAGGTGTTGAGATCACACCCGAGACGCTGATGATCGCCGAGAACACGCCGCTGATCCTGCCCATTCATGGCGAGCTGGACCGCGCCCGCGAAGAGGCCGCCTCAAAAGGCACCAAGATCGGCACCACCGGCCGCGGCATTGGCCCGGCCTATGAAGACAAGGTCGGTCGCCGCTCTGTGCGGGTTGCCGATCTGGCAGATGCCGCCACACTAGAGGCCCGCGTTGACCGCGCCCTGCAACATCATGATCCCTTGCGCAAAGGTCTGGGCATTGCCCCCATCGACCGCGATGCCTTGGTGGCACAACTGCAAGACATCGCACCGGAAATCCTCAGCTATGCAGCCCCGGTGTGGAAAGTTCTGAACGAGAAACGCAAAGCCGGTAAACGCATCCTGTTTGAAGGCGCGCAAGGCGCCTTGCTGGACATTGATTTTGGCACCTATCCGTTTGTCACATCGTCGAATGTGATTGCGGGGCAAGCGGCCACAGGTGTGGGGGTTGGCCCCGGCGCGATTGACTATGTTTTGGGCATCGTAAAGGCCTATACCACGCGCGTCGGCGAAGGCCCCTTTCCGACCGAGCTGGACGATGAGGATGGCCACCGCCTGGGCACACGCGGGCATGAATTTGGCACGGTCACCGGCCGCAAACGCCGCTGTGGATGGTTTGATGCGGCCCTCGTGCGCCAGACCTGCGCCACTTCGGGCGTCACCGGTATTTCATTCACCAAACTGGATGTGCTGGACGGGTTTGAAACCCTGAAAATCTGTGTCGGCTACGAATTGGATGGCGAACGGCTGGATTACCTGCCCACCGCCTCTGACCGACAAGCGCGCTGTAAGCCAATCTATGAGGAAATGCCCGGCTGGTCCGAAAGCACCGAAGGCGCACGCAGCTGGGCCGATCTGCCCGCAGGCGCGATCAAATATGTGCGCCGGGTCGAAGAGCTGATCCAATGCCCTGTGGCGTTGCTGTCTACCTCGCCAGAGCGCGATGACACGATCCTCGTCACAGATCCTTTCTCGGATTGAGGCAATGGCACTCAGCTATAAATCCCGCCGCCGCTGGGCCTTGATCATCCTGCTGATTGGCCTGCCGGTCTATATCGTGGTGGCTGTGAGCGTGGTGAACGCATTGGAACGCCCGCCCCTCTGGGCCGAACTTTTGATTTATGTGGTTTTGGGCTTTGTCTGGATGATGCC
>DFBW01000035.1:5426-5860 GCA_002366775.1 Roseovarius sp. UBA3070
CGCGCCTCAGGACGACTGACTGTTGCGCGCACGACAAGCCGGCCGCCCGTGTCTGATGACCGGAATGGGGCGTGCCAACATGCGCCCATATTTTTGATCAAATTATCACTGGCCCCACCCCGCAGTTGCGTTTATCCTGGCGCAAACCAAAGCCAGGATGCCCGTCATGGACCTCTCAACTTACGATACCCTGCGCGTTGCAGCCTGTGATCTGAACGGCCAAATGCGCGGCAAACGAGTGCCCGGCGACTATGCCGCTAAACTATCCAAGGGCGCTGTGCGCATGCCCCTTTCGGCGCTGAATGTGGATATCTTCGGCCTTGATATCGACGATTCGCCTCTGGTGTTTGAAACCGGCGATGCGGATGGCCTACTCAAACCATCCGGGCGCGCGCCCGTGCTTCTGCCCTGGCTGGACACTCCACAACCACTGG
>DFBW01000309.1 GCA_002366775.1 Roseovarius sp. UBA3070
GCGCCCAGCGCCAAGGCGGCGGTGGTGGTCAGAATCAGTTTCTTCATGGTGGTCTCCCGTTGGTCGGCTTTGGTTGGTCGAGCCGTGCGCGCGGATTTGATCAAAAAAATCCACACTTGGCAATATGGTAATGGTTTCACGCAACCGTTAAACTCGCAAGTTATTGAAACCGACCTACGGATGGACCCGAGCCGATATGCCCCAAACTGCGCGTCATACGCCGACCCCGCAAAACACACCGCACCGCTTGCCTGCGCATGAGTTGATTTACCGTCAGCTGCGCAATCTGGTGCTGTTTGGTGATCTGGTGCCGGGACAGGCAGTGACCATCCAGGGGCTGACTGATCGGCTGGACGCGGGCATGACTCCTGTACGCGAGGCAATTCGACGGTTGATTTCCGAAGGCGCGCTGGAGTTTCAGGGCAACAGGCGGGTCAGTGTTCCGGTGCTTTCGGCAGATAACATCAGTGAATTAATTCTTGCCCGGCAATGGCTTGATCCACATTTGACCCTGCGTGCGACAGAGCGTGCGACGCTGGAAGATCTGGATGGTTTGACCGCCATGGATGAGAAATTGGACAAGGCCATAGCCACCGGTGATCTGCGCGCCTATCTGGAGCTGAATTACCGCTTTCACCAGCAAATCTATCGTATCGCAGATGCCCCCATTTTGGCCGATCTGGCCGAGGGGTTGTGGCTGCGGTTTGGCCCGTCATTAAGGGTGGTTTGCGGACGTATGGGCACGCAGAACCTGCCCGATAAACACAAGGACATGCTGGGGGCCATGCACGCCCGTGATGCCGAGGCCGCAGCGCGTGCGATCCGGGAAGATGTGATCCAGGGAATGGAACAAGTTCGGCACGCTTTGCAAATTTAAGGGTCAGGTACTGATTCGATTGACACTGAATAATTTGATCATATTCTAGGCGCAGGTCCGTTTGGCGCGCGATCCAGCGGAAGCTTTCTTTTTCTTTGATGTGAGGGGATGACCCATGACCATGATCACCAACCATATGCCCACAGCCGAATTACAAGCGCTGGATGCGGCGCACCATTTGCACCCGTTCACCACCGGTGACGAAATCAACGCCAAGGGCGCGCGGGTGATCACGCGGGCCAATGGCTCAACATTGACTGACAGTGATGGCAATGAATTTCTGGATGCAATGGCCGGTCTGTGGTGTGTGAATCTGGGGTATGGCCGCAATGAGCTGGCCGAAGCCGCAGCGCGTCAGATGAAAGAGCTGCCGTACTATAACACCTTCTTTCAAACGACACATGTGCCTGTCATTGCACTGGCCGCGCGGATTGCCGAGCTGACGCCGGGTGATCTGAACCATACGTTTTTTGCCAGCTCCGGATCCGAGGCGAATGACACCAACATCCGCCTTGTGCGCACCTATTGGGCGCAAAAGGGCAAGCCGTCAAAGAAAACCATCATTGCCCGCAAGAATGGCTATCATGGCTCCTCTATGGGCTCGGCCAGCTTGGGCGGCATGTCAGCGATGCATGCGCAGGGTGGTCTGCCCATCGCCGACATTCACCATATCGACCAGCCGCATTGGTATGCTGAAGGCGGCGACACCAGCCCCGAAGAATTTGGCCTTCAGCGCGCGCAGCTGCTGGAAAAGGCGATCAATGACATCGGTGAAGATAATGTTGCGGCCTTTATTGCCGAGCCGGTTCAGGGTGCTGGCGGTGTGGTTATTCCACCCGCCACCTATTGGCCGGAAATTCAGCGCATCTGCGACAAGTATGAGATCCTGTTGATTGCGGACGAGGTGATCTGTGGATTTGGCCGAACCGGTAAGTGGTTTGGGTCTGAGACCTTTGGTATCCGCCCTGATATCATGACCATCGCCAAGGGTCTTAGCTCGGGCTATATGCCGATCGGCGGTTCGGTTGTGTCCGATGAGGTGGCATCGGTTATTAACCAGTGTGAATTCAGCCATGGGTATACATACTCGGGCCATCCGGTGGCTTGTGCTGTGGCGCTAGAGAACCTGCGTATTCTGGACGAAGAAGGTATTGTTGCGCGTGTCGGAACTGAGACAGCGCCCTATCTGAAACAGAAATGGGAGGGTCTGGCAGATCATCCGTTGGTGGGTGAAGCACCGATTGTGGGCATGATGGGGTCCATCGCGCTGACACCTCACAAGGAAAGCCGCGCCATGTTTGCCGCAGATGCTGGCACAGCCGGGGTGATTGGCCGCGATGCGTGTTTCGCCAATGGTTTGATCATGCGTCATGTCGGTGACAGGATGGTGATTTCGCCACCGCTGGTGATCACTAAGGATGAGATAGACACATTGGCTGATCGTGCATGGAAGGCGCTTGATGCTACCCATGCGCGCCTGAAGGAAGAAGGGCTGATGAAAGCCGCCAGTTAAAGGCGTTTAACTGATAACCTGTGTTGAAAGGGCCGCAGCTTTTGTTGCGGCCTTTGCAATTGTAGTATCGTTAGGCGTTGTTTTCTGCGGCGTCTGCCCTGGTTTAGTTCTTCACAAACAGCTTGCGCGGCAAATCGCAGAATGCTTCGGCCGGGCCGTCGTCTTTGATCAGGATTGTTTCGGTGGTTTCCAACCCCCAGCTGTCCATCCAGAGGGCTGGCATGAAATGAAACACCATGCCGGGTTCCAGAACAGTCTCATCCTCAAGGCGAATAGAGGCGGTGCGTTCACCCCAATCCGGGGGATAGGACAGGCCGATGGGATAGCCCATGCGCCCCTCGCGTTTGATGCCGTGTTTGGCCAGCACATCCATGAAAGCCTGTGCGATGTCGCGGGTTTTGTTGCCCGCGCGCGCGGCGTCCAGCCCGGCGGCGATGCCTTCGATCTGGGCTTGTTCAGCGTTCAGCATGTCTTGTGGTGGGTTGCCCAGATACACGGTGCGGCACAGTGGGGAATGATACCTGCGGTAGACGCCGGACAGTTCAAAGAACGTGGCTTCGCCTTGCGCCATTTGATTGCCGTTCCATGTCAGATGCGCGGCGGTCGCGTCTTCACCCGAAGGGGTCAGCGGGACAATGGCGGGATAATCGCCCCAGATATCATCAACGCCGGTGATGGCGGCATGAAAGATGTCTGCAACCAGATCATTTTTGCGCACACCAGGGGCCGAGAGGTCAATCGCGGATTGCACAATTTTTTCGGAGATGCGCGAAGCCTTGCGAATAAACGCGATCTCTTCGTCTGATTTGATCAGACGCTGCCAGTTCACCAGTGTGGTGGCGTCAACCAGCGTGGCGTCGGGCAGTTCCTGGGACAAAACAGCGTGGGCCTTGGCAGAGTAATAGTAATTCTCCATCTCTACCCCGATACGCGCATTGCTAAACCCGCGTGCGCGGATTTGTTCGGCCAGATCCTGCATTGGGTGGCGCACGGTGGATTGCACAAACTGGTCTGCATACCCAATGATGTTTTCATCCTGCATCCAACAGGTGCGCCGCCCGCCCAGCATATCCATATGGCGACCCCACCAGATGGGCTCACCTTCCATACCCAACAGGACACCTTGATGCACATAGAATGACCAGCCGTCATAGGCTGTCAGCCAGGCCTGATTGGACGGATCGGTGATAAACATACAGTCGATGCCGACCTTGGCCATCGCGGCACGGGTCTTGGCGATGCGGCGGTCAAACTCGGCCTGAGAAAACGGCAGGTCTTTGAGGGTCATGGCGGGCTCCACTGTTGAATTGTTTTGCCTATGCAACGGCATTTGTTCGCAGATTGCCCCAAGAAAACCGGCGCAGAACGTCGTTTTTGGATGATGTGGCGGGCAAGGCTTTGAGATAGGTTTGCGCAAACTCATGTGGAGAATAACAACATGACACAGATTGTATGCCTTTTGGGCTGTCCGCGTATCGGCGGAAATAGCGATTTGTTTGCCCGTGCCTTTCTGGATGTGGCAGCGCAGCCCGAGGTCATCATGCAGGCGGTAAATCCGGCGGGCGAGCTGCTACAGTGAAGCTGGGGATTTATCAGTGCATCGCTGCCGGGAAGAGCCAGGACGAGCGGATCGCCATGTTGGCGCAACATCTGGATGGCACATCGTTGGATCTGCTGGTTTGTCCCGAGCTTTTTGCATCGGGTTACAATGTTGGGGATGATCTGGCCGATCTGGCCGAGCCACCTATCGGCGCGTTTGGCCAAAGGATCGCCGCACTGACGCAAAAGCATGCATGTGCGATTGCCTATGGCTATCCTGAGCGCGCGGGAGATGTGATTTATAATTCCGCAGCACTTTATGATGCTCAGGGTCAGTTGCTGGCCAATCACCGCAAGCGTTTGCCATCACCCGGCAGTTTTGAGGTGGATACCTTTGCTTGTGGGGATGGCGTCACCTATGCTGATCTGGGTGCATGGCGCGTGGCGATGATCACCTGTTACGAGGTGGAGTTTCCCGAAAGCCTGCGTCAGGCGGCCAAAGGTGGTGCGCAACTGGTTGTGGTGCCTACGGCACTGGGGGCCGATTGGGGGGTGGTGGCCGAAAAGGTGATTGG
>DFBW01000009.1:0-1229 GCA_002366775.1 Roseovarius sp. UBA3070
TGGGTCGGCTCTGCGGCAGCCGAGGCCGCCCCCTGGCGCCCGCATGATGCAGACCAAGACCCGCTGTCCGACCGTATCCGTATTCTGGATGACTGGGTGGATCCGGCCCCGTGGTTCGCCGCAGCCGACCTGTTCTTTCTTACTTCGCGCGAAGATCCCTTTCCCTCGGTGGTGATGGAGGCCCTGGCGATGGGCCTGCCCATCGTCGGTTATGAGGGCACGGGCGGCTGTGATCCCCTGATCCGGCGGCACGGCCAGCTGGTCAGCGCCGAAGATCCGCAGGCCGCAGAACAGGCCATTCTTGGGCTTCTGGCCCTTTCGGCCGACACAGCCGAAAGCCAGATCGCCGCCAGCAACAAAACCCGCAGGCAGGCCGAGATTGCCGCCAATTACCGGTTTGACGATTACTGCTTTGCCCTTTTGCGCCATTTCGAACCGACAGTGCCCAAAGTGTCTGTTGTGGTGCCAAACTATAATTACGAACGCCATCTCGACCGCCGCCTGCGCAGCATCTTTGACCAAACCCTGCCGGTCTTTGAAACCATCGTGCTTGACGATGCCTCGTCAGATGACAGCCTGGCCGAGATCGCCCGCGTGACCGAAAACCACCAGCGCACCATCGACCTTGTGGTCAACCAGCACAATTCCGGTTCCCCCTTTCCACAATGGCGCAAAGGTGTGATGCGGGCCCGCGGTGATTACATCTGGATCGCCGAAGCCGATGATGATGCCAAACCGGATTTCCTGGAGCGGCTGGCCACCAGGATGGACCAGACCGATGCCTGTCTCGGCTTTTGCGACAGCTGGCAAATGGACGAACACGACACCCGCCTGGGCGACAGCTATCGCGCTTATGTGAACGACATAGAGCCGGGCCATTTCGACACCGCCTTTGTGATGGCCGGACAGGATTTTCTGTCGCGCTTCCTGTCGGTCAAAAATGTGATCCTGAATGTCTCGGGCGTGCTGTTCCGCCGCGAGGTTCTGGCCGCCGCGATCAAGACTGTGGGGCCAGAGCTTGATCAGTATGGCGTGGCCGGTGACTGGCGGCTTTATATCGAGATCTGCGCGATGGGCGGCAAGGTGGTCTATGACCCGACTCCGATGAATGGCCACCGGCGTCATGCGATCAGCGTCACCCACGCCCTGAAAGCAAGCCAGCACCTTGAAGAGATCGACGCCCTGCAGCGCCTCGCCTTTTCGGTGGCGGATGTGCCGCCCCCCGCCCA
>DFBW01000009.1:1255-4346 GCA_002366775.1 Roseovarius sp. UBA3070
CTAAGCGACATACCAACCCGGCACACCAAACCTGAAAGACCATGATGCAGACCACACACAACCCGATCGGCAAGGCATTCTCGGAATTGAAGGTGCGTCTGCCGGCCGTGGCGCTGGATTGCCGCCCGGCGCTAAGCGCCGCAGGGGTCACATCCGTCTACGTGATCGCAATGACTGGCCGGTCGGGATCAACCTGGCTGACCTCTGCGCTCAAACAAATCCCCGGGGTGGGGCATCCGGCAGAATATTTTTCGGAAAGCGCTTTGCGGTTTCATGGCGACTATTCCCACGATCAAAGCTTGGAAGAGCATATCGGCCACCTGGCGCGCAGCCGGTCCACCGGCGGGCGCTTCGGGTTCAAGATCAACCCCCGGCGGTTGGACTGGCTTGGGCAATATATCGATCTTCAGCACAGTTTTGCCCCGCCTTTCTGTTCCTGGATAGACATGAAGCGCAGGAACATCGTCAAACAGGCATTTTCGTTTGCCCGGGCCCATAAATCGGGGAAATGGCACGATTTCACCAACCGGGCCAAAGCGCCGGTTGATGGGCCTGATGCCGCAGAAACTGCCCCCGATTTTCACCCGGTCGAAGACCGCATGGTCTGGCATCACCTTGCCATGATCCTTGGGCAGGAGCAGCAGATAGAGACCTTTTACCGGACCACCGGTTTTCAGCCGTTGCGGATATTTTACGAAGAGATATCCGATTCAAAGGCGCAGCTTCTGATCAAGGTGTTGCATCACATTGGCGCCGCACTTCCTGATCCCGGGGATCTTGGCCAGACCAGGGATGGTACACGAAAGCTGGCACGCGATCCGCGCGCCGACGAGGAAGAATACCGCTTTTGCCTGCGCTACGCGGATCTTCTGGGCGAGATCAACCTGCAGCGCGCCGAAATTGATGTCAGCGGGCTGACCGACCGGATTTCGGATATGTTTCCCTGACGGGGACCTGATTGGGGCAAGCACGGCTTGACCCTTGCGCCCGGGCAACACAAAACGGCCTGCAAAAGATGGCCAAGCGGCTTCTCCGCAGGTCACAAGGAAATGGGGGCGAAAAGTTGATCATCGCAAAAGACTGGGTTTGGCTGCATTTTCCGAAATGCGCCGGCACCAAGACTGAACACTTGTTGATGGAAAATTTTTCCGGGCTGGACGATATCCATTTCGATCCAATCAACCAGAAAAATGTCATATGGCACCATGGCATCCAAGAGCGCGAAACCTATGACCCGGATTTCTCCTTGGGGGACAGAAAGGTCATCTGCGCCATCCGGCGGCTTCCCGACTGGCTGCTCAGCCGCGTTCATTTCGAGGCCGCCAGACCCCCGCACAGGATACCGACCCGCGAAATGTTCGCGGCAGGCAGGTTTTACGAGATAACCGGCTTCAACAACTCGGCAGATGCGGTGGTCAGGAAATTCTCGCGCCCCCGGGTCGACCATTGGCTGCGCGCGGAACATCTTGCCAAAGATCTTCAGGCATTCTTCGGCCCGGATTTTCGCGTCGATGATCGCAAGCTGAACAGCAACAGGTTCAGCTATATCCGGGACTGGAACTTTTGGTTCACCCCCGACGAATTGCAACGCCTTTACGCAGAAAACCCGGTCTGGGCGGCAATTGAGGAAAAGCTTTATGGCAGCCTTCCGATCAGCTGAGGGGCAATAAAGTGGTCATAGGTCGACAAAATATTCCCAAATTAGAGCGCATCCAATCTAATTGGAATCATATCCAGCAGCGATAAGGAAGGTGAAGCATTCTTCGTCTGAGAAGAGATCGCAGACGTTGCCCACTGCTTGCCACAAGGCTTCGTAGGGACGCGCCTGACATGACGAGTTCGTCCCATAGTGTTTCCTTTCATTCCAACGAAAGGATCACACCATCAAGCCGTGGGATCAAACAGCTAGGATTTTGTCCGCCGGAACAATAATGAGACGCGGCGAACCGGGGCCGTCATCCGCCATGAACGGCTGGCAAGCAGTGCTTCGCGCTGGGTTTCGACCTCGGCGATACGGCGTTCCAGATCCAACCGCTGCGACTTGGCCTCATCCAGCTTGCTGTGCAAATCCTGTTCAAGGTCATGTAGTCGCGTCGCCGCCGCCTGCTTTTCGGCAGCCAATGTGCTGGAAAGCTGTTTGTTCTGCTTTCTCTCCTGATCCTTGTCCACCTGAATGGATCGCAGCATGGTCTCCATGTCCCGGAACTGCCGTGCAGAGGTTTCCCGCTCTTCCTTAAGCTGGGTGATCTGCTTGGCATCTTCTTCCTGCCGGTCGGTGAACTTGGCCTGTGCGCTGCGCAGATTGCCGAGTTCAGAGCGCAGCTCGTCGTTCACGGCCGCAACATCGGAGAGACGAACCTCATATTCCGCGATTTGTTCGATATAGCGCTGTTCGGCCCGTTCGGCCTGTTCGCTTGACGCACGCCGCTCCAGACGTGCGTCAACATCATGCTGCATGTGATTGATCGATTGTTGCGTCAGCGCGTGCAGATGCTTTGCATCCCGTTCGGCGCGCCGGGCCAGGGCCGAATGTGCAGCCTCTGCGGCATCCAGTGCGTTTGCCAGTTCTTCAATACGTTGGGATTCTTCAAGATGCTGGCGGTGCAGGTCGTCGGCTTCCTGCCCGCGCTGGATCAGAGCGCTTTGCATCTGATCCAGAGCCTGTTCAGCCTCGGTGAATGCCGCCTGACTGCGCGCAAGCTCATCCTCCAGGCCGGTGATTTTGGTTTCCAGCTGCCGATAGTTTTCTTCGGCCTGCACCAACCGAACCTGAAGCTTTTCCTCTCTAAGAGCGGCCTCGGAGCGGGCCTGTTCCACTTCGCTGTCCAGTTCAGCGACCCGGGCTTCGGCGGCGGCGCGGTTTTTCTGCTCGGTGGCGTGGTGGATGCGATGCGCCTCGGCCTGTTCTTCCACCTGTTCCAGAGCTTCAAGCCGGGTTCTCAGCCCATGAGTTTCCTGTCGCAGTTCATGGCCGCGGCTGACGATAGATGAAAAGGACGATTCCGCCTGGTTCAACCCGGTGCGGATCTGGTCCAGCGTATCGTGATCGGCAGGGTTTTCACCGGTTTCGGCCCAGTTTTCGAGAATGGCG
>DFBW01000174.1 GCA_002366775.1 Roseovarius sp. UBA3070
AGTTCCTCGGCGTCGGCAGGCATTGCCATACGTTGCAGCTTGGATTGCATCCCCAGAATGATCGTCAGCAGATTTGAGAAGTCATGCGCAAGGCCACTGGTCAGCTGGGCGGCCATCTCGCGGCGACGGGTCTGTTGCAAGGCCGCGCGGGTCTGGGCCTCTTCGGTGATGTCCATCGACAGGATATAGACGCCGCCCTCTTGCCCATCGGGGGTAAAGGCCGTGCGAATACGGCGCGAACTTAATTCATGGGCGAACTCAAACACCGATTCTTTACCAAGAAAGGCCTGGTTTAGGTGCGGCTCGATTGCCTCATAGGCCTGATCGCCCAAGGTATCACGCAGGTGCATGCCGATGATGTCTGACTGGCTGCCTGGTATCACTGAGTTCAGTCGCCGGTTGGAATAGGTATAGCGCCGGTGCGCATCCACATGAGAGATATGGGCGGGCATCATTTCGGTGGTCAGGCGGGTGCGGGCCTCGGACTGTGTTAACTGGCGTTTGGCTTCTTCCAGCGCTGTGATTGTGGCTTCCAGCTGTCGGTTGGCCGACGACAGATCTTCGGAATAGTTCAGAACCTTGTCAGACAGTTCTTCGGATCGTGCGCGCAGCAGTTCTTCTTGCTGCTTGGCACGGGTGATATCGGTATAGACAGTGATCCAGCCACCTTGCGGCAGGGGCGAACCTTCGACGCTGATCATACGTCCATTGGCGCGGGTGCGTTCCATGTAATGCGGCTCAAACGCACGCGCCACGGCCACCCGGCTCTGCACGAATTCATCTACATCACCAACATCGCCGTAGTCACCGCGTTTCGCCAGATAGTGGATCGTATCGATAAAATCTGCACCAGGGGTGACATGTGTATCGGGCAGATCAAACATTTCCTGGAAGCGCTGGTTGCAGATAACCAACCGTAGATGGCGATCATAGATCGTCAGCGCCTGCTGAATAAGGTTCAGCCCCGATTGGGTCATGGAATCTGTGTCGGATTGAATCGGGTTCATTTATCATGGCTAGCACTCATGCTGCGCCTCGCAAAGGGCCGTCATAAACTTGTTACAATTCGTAATAATTGGGAAAACTTTAGGAAAAAGTTGACGTCGAGGATTTGACGCGCACCAATGGGCAAAATTAGAATCGCCCAGTAGGGGTGAAATGTTCGGGAAGCCGGGCATCAGGGAGGAGAAAGTTTTGGCAATATCGCCTCAGGCGACGGATGGACTTGAGTCCATACCGGCGCTTTTGCACCGCAATGCCACGCAGTTTGGTGACAAACCTGCGTATCGTGAAAAAGAGTTTGGCATCTGGCAGAGCTGGAGTTGGGCCGACACCGCCAAAGAGGTGGAGGCGCTGGCCTTGGGCCTGCTGAACCTTGGCGTGAACGAAGGTGATTTTGTCGCCATTATTGGCCGCAATCGTCCGCACTTCTATTGCTCCATGGTTGCTGCGCAATCGGTCGGGGCCATTCCTGTGCCGATGTATAGCGATTCTGCCACCGATGAGATGGCGCATGTGATGGATCACTGCGGTGCGCGCTTTGCCGTGGTTCAGGATCAGGAACAGGTCGACAAGATCATCGACATTCAGGACTCGCTGCACCAGTTCGAGCATATGATCTATGTTGATCCGCGTGGTTTGCGCAAATACGACCATCGCAAGCTCCACCAATTCAGCCATGTGCAAGACCAGGGCCGCGCCGCGAAAGAAGAATTTATCGATGAACTGGAAGCGCGCCGCGCCAAGCTGACTTATGACAGCACCTGTGTCATGCTTTACACTTCGGGCACCACCGGGCGCCCCAAGGGCGTTGTGCTCAGCAACCGCAACATCATTGAAACGTCACGCGCGTCCTCGGATTTTGACCATCTGGGACCAGGTGAAGAGGTGCTGGCCTATCTGCCGATGGCATGGGTTGGTGACTTTATCTTCTCAATCGGGCAGGCGTATTGGAACGGGTTTTGTGTGAATTGCCCCGAAAGCACTGACACAATGATGACCGACCTGCGCGAAATTGGACCTACGTACTATTTCGCGCCACCACGGGTGTTTGAAACCCAGCTGACCAACGTGATGATCCGGATGGAGGATGCCAGCCGTTTCAAGAAAAAGCTGTTTGACCGCTTTATGGCTCATGCCCGCAAGGTGGGTCCGGATATTCTGGATGGTAATCCTGTTGGCGCCATGGACCGGCTGAAATATGCGTTGGGCAACCTGTTCATCTATGGGCCGTTGAAGAATACACTGGGCCTTAGCCGTGTGCGCGTCGGGTATACCGCCGGCGAGGCCATCGGACCTGAGATTTTTGAGTTCTATCGCAGCTTGGGCATCAACCTTAAGCAGCTTTATGGCCAAACCGAAGCAAGCGTTTTCATCACGGTGCAGCCTGATGGCGAAGTGCGTAACGATACAGTGGGCGTGCCTGCCCCCGGTGTGGAAATCAAGATTACCGACTCTGGTGAAGTGTTGTACCGCGGCCCTGGCACGTTCGAGGAATACTACAAAAACCCAGAAAGCACCGCTGACACCAAGGATGCCGAAGGCTGGGTGGCGACGGGTGATGCGGGTTTCTTTGACACGGACACTGGCCATCTTCGGATTATCGACCGCGCCAAGGATGTTGGCAAAATGTCAGATGGGTCGTTGTTCGCGCCTAAATATGTTGAGAACAAGCTGAAGTTCTATCCCAACATTCTGGAGGTTGTTGTGTTTGGCAACGAACGTGCGGAATGCACGGCGTTTGTGAACATCGACCTGAATGCCGTGGGCAACTGGGCAGAGCGCAACAACATTGGCTATGCGTCCTATCAGGAATTGGCAGGCCATCCGCAGGTGCTTGAGGCAATCAAGGGCCATATGGAAGAGATGAACCGCTCTTTGGCTGACGATCCGATGTTGTCGGGCTGTCAGCTGCACCGCTTCTTGGTGCTGCACAAGGAGCTGGATGCCGACGATGGTGAATTGACCCGCACCCGCAAAGTGCGCCGCCGGATCATTGAAGAGAAGTTCCATGATTTGCTGACCGCGCTTTATGATGGCTCAAGCGAGATTTCGACCACCACGGAAGTGACCTATGAGGATGGGCGCAAAGGCTCGATCAGTGCCACGTTGCAAATTGTTGATGCGGCGGTGGTTCCGGTGACGGCAACGCAGGTGGCCGCAGAATGAAACACGGTGCATTGAGCCTACTGCTGATGGCTTTGCCCTTGGCGGCGCAATCTGCTTCGGGGGATTTGACACCTATGGCGGGCTATTGCGTTGAGGCGCTGATGGACAGCCGCCCGTTGATGACGTCAGCATTGGTGCCATCAACCGCCAAAGAGGCGGGCCGCGAAGATGCCGATGAGCGCGCAGAGTTCTATGTCGTGCCTCACGAGCAACTGGTGTTTAGCCGGATGAACGTTGGCAATCTGTCGGCGTGCTCGGTCTTTCTACAAGACGGGGCTGAGGGTTGGAACATTGCATCCGTTTCGGCGCACATGAAAACGCTGGGGCTGATAGCCGCGCCTGAATGCGCCGAGGATGGTACTGAGTTCTGGTTTTCGCAGCTTCCCAACCTGAAACGCCGGGGAGTTACGGCAGTTGCCGATGTAAGTGACGACGTTGTGTTGGAAATTCTGGCGTTTGAGACGCCAGAGATTTCGCGGCTCAGTGATTGTTTGGCGCAGGCCTCGTAATGAAGGCCGCACGCACGCAGAGAGGATACGAATGATGCTGGATGCGTCAGAGGGATACACCACCGACGATGGCCGCAAGATTGGCGGTGTGGTGATGGAAATGAAGAATATCACCCTGCGCTTTGGCGGCGTGGTGGCGATCAAGGATATCTCGTTTGATATTCGCCAAGGCGAGATCCGCGCGATAATCGGCCCAAACGGGGCCGGAAAATCATCAATGCTGAACGTGATCAGCGGGTTCTATAACCCGCAGGAGGGCGAAGTTTGGTATCAGGGTTCCAAGCGCCCGCCGATGAGACCGTATCAGGTGGCGCAGCAGGGCATTGCCCGCACATTCCAGAACATCGCTTTGTTTGAAGGCATGACAGTGCTGGACAACGTTATGACCGGGCGCATTCGCCAGATGAATGCGGGATTGTTCAGCCAGGCCCTGTGGAAGGGCAAGGCAGAAAACGAGGAAGTCGAGAACCGGGAAGTCGTTGAAAAGGTGATTGATTTTCTGGAAATTCAGGCCATTCGTAAAACTCCGGTGGGGCGTCTGCCCTATGGGTTGAAAAAGCGGGTCGAGTTGGCACGCGCATTGGCAGCAGAACCCAGCATCCTGTTGCTGGACGAGCCGATGGCCGGCATGAACGTCGAAGAAAAAGAGGACATGAGCCGCTTTATTCTGGATGTGAACGATGAATTTGGCACCACTATCGCCCTGATCGAACACGACATGGGCGTGGTGATGGACCTGAGCGACCGTGTCGTCGTGATGGATTACGGCATGAAGATCGGTGACGGCACACCCGATGAAGTGCGCAGCAATCAGGCGGTGATCGACGCCTATCTGGGGGTGGCGCATGACTGATCTGGCAAAAACAACACTGATAATGGGGATATATCATGCCTGAGCAGGTGATCTTTGGGATGGAAGTATTCCTTAACGGGTTGATGGCGGGCGTGCTTTATGCGCTGGTCGCCCTTGGGTTTGTATTGATTTACAAAGCGTCCGGAATTTTCAACTATGCGCAAGGGGTTATGGCCCTTTTCGCCGCGCTCACCCTAGTGGGGATCATGGAGGGGCAGGTGCCCTTTTCGCATTTGATCAACGCAGCACTGGGCACAGATTTGCACCACTTTGGCTGGCATGTTCCGGCTTTTCTGGCGATCCTGCTGACCATGGTGGTGATGGTGGCCCTGTCCTGGTTGGTGAACAAAATCATCTTTAAGCACCTGGTCAACCAAGAGGCGATTATCCTGTTCATGGCCACCATTGGGCTTGCCTATTTCCTGGAAGGTTTTGGCGATATCATGTGGGGCAGTGAAATCAAAAAGCTGGATGTCGGCCTGCCACAGGGCATCAATAGCCTGATTGATGAGACCACGTTCAAGATCTTTGATTACGGGTTCTTTATCGACAATCTGGATATCGTAGCCACGATTGTGGCCGCTCTTTTGGTCTGTGCGCTGGTTGCCTTTGCGCAATATTCCAAGCAGGGCCGTGCTATGCGCGCGGTGGCGGATGATCACCAGGCGGCTCTGTCTGTTGGCATTTCGCTGAACTTCATCTGGGTGATGGTGTGGTCACTGGCCGGGTTTGTCGCCCTTGTGGCAGGCATCATGTGGGGCACCAAATCAGGCGTGCAGTTTTCACTGTCGTTGATCGCCTTGAAGGCGCTACCGGTTCTGATGCTGGGTGGCTTCACCTCGATCCCTGGTGCGATTGTTGGCGGGTTGATCATTGGTGTGGGTGAAAAACTATTTGAGTTTATCATGTCGAGCCAAGCCATTGCAGGTCAGCTGTTTGGCTTCACGCTCAGCGCGACTGAGAATTGGTTTGCCTATGTGTTGGCACTTATTTTCCTTGTCTTCCGGCCGCAGGGCCTGTTTGGCGAAAAAATCATCGAGAGGGTCTGAGGGATATGTTTTATCGTGAAGCAGGTGACTTCAAGACCTCCTACAGTGAGGACAACCAAACCTTTCCGATCAAGTTTGACCGGTGGCGTTATTACTTTGTTCTGCTGGTGGCTTTTGCCGTCGTGCCGTTCCTGATCAATGATTATTGGGTCAATGCGGTGTTCCTGCCGTTCCTGATCTATTCCATTGCGGCGATCGGGCTGAATATTCTGGTTGGATATTGCGGACAGGTCTCATTGGGTACGGGCGGGTTTATGGCTGTGGGGGCCTATGCCTGTTACAAGCTGATGACCAGCTTTCCCGAGGTGAACATCTTTTTCCACGTTCTGATGTCAGGCGGGATTACCGCGCTGGTTTGTGTGGCGTTTGGCCTGCCAAGTCTGCGGATCAAGGGGTTTTACCTGGCTGTGGCCACGCTGGCTGCGCAGTTCTTCCTTGTCTGGTTGTTCAACAAAGTGGCGTGGTTTTACAACTATTCCGCGTCGGGTCAGATCAACTCGCCTGAGCGCACTGTGTTTGGCGTGCCCGTCACCGGCGCCCAGACAGAGCCTTGGGCGGCCTATATGTTCTGCCTTGTTTTCCTGGTGATCTGTGCCGTGATAGCGCGCAATCTGACGCGCGGCATGCAGGGTCGCAAATGGATGGCCATTCGGGATATGGATATTGCGGCTGAAATCATCGGGGTGAACCCGCTGAAGGCCAAGCTGAGCGCTTTTGGGGTGTCGGGCTTTTTCGTCGGCATCTCTGGCGCGCTGTTCTTTGCGGTTTATTTGGGCGCTGTTGAAGTGGGCGA
>DFBW01000248.1:0-312 GCA_002366775.1 Roseovarius sp. UBA3070
ATTCACTGTGGCGCATGTGGTGGAAAACATCCCGTCCTATGCCGCGGTTGAGATCCCCGAACAGGTGTTCACCAACAGACGCGCTGAGGCAAAAGAAGCGCTCAGCGCCCTTGCACAAAAACTGCCCGGTGCGTCATCCACCCTTATTTCTGGCCATGCCGGGCGCACGATCGTGCAATACGCCAATGATCATGACATTGATTGCATCATACTGGCCTCACACAAACCCGGACTTGAGAACTTTTTCCTTGGCTCCACCGCTGATCGCGTGGTGCGTCACGCCAAATGTGCCGTGCATGTGATCCGGTGAGG
>DFBW01000248.1:496-2251 GCA_002366775.1 Roseovarius sp. UBA3070
CCGGAAAATGGCGATGCCAAGCCGATCGAATTTTTGGGCATGCCTTTGTTACTGCTGCGCGACAAAGATGGCGATGTGCGTGTCTTTCAGAACATTTGCCGCCACCGGGGCATGATCCTGGTTGAAGAGCCGCGCAAGATCGAAGGCGCCATTCGTTGCCCCTATCATTCGTGGTGCTATTCAACCAAGGGCAAGCTGGTTTCAACCCCCCATGTGGGCGGGCCGGGCCATAACACCCACGACAGCATTGATCGTGATACTCTGGGCCTGAATGAGGTGCGCAGCCACATCTGGCGCGATGTGGTGTGGATCAACGTCTCTGGCGATGCGCCTGCGTTTGAAGAGGTGCATGCCGATTTGCTGCAACGCTGGTCCGACTTTGAAAAACCGCTTTATCATGGCGGCGCGGACAGCAGATTTCAGCTGGGGGTCAAAACCAACTGGAAACTGGCGGTCGAAAACTACTGTGAAAGCTATCACTTGCCTTGGGTGCATCCCGGCCTGAACAGCTATTCGCGGCTTGAGGATCACTATCACATTGAAAACCCAGGTCAATTTTCGGGCCAGGGCACGATGGTTTATCGCCAGCTCAAGGGCGAGGCCGGAAATGTGTTTCCCGACTACAACGGCGTTGGTGACAAATGGGATGAGCAGGCAGAATATATCGCCGTCTATCCCAATGTGTTGCTGGGGGTGCACCGTGATCATTCCTTCGCCATCCTGCTTGAGGCGAAATCCACCGAAGAAACACTGGAACATGTGCATCTTTATTACTCCGTTCCAGACACTGACGCGCACCTGCGGGCGAAAAACTCAGCCCTTTGGAAGGATGTGTTTGAGGAAGACATCTTTGTTGTCGAAGGCATGCAAAAAGGCCGCCATGTTCCGGGTTTTGACGGCGGGCGGTTTTCGCCTGTGATGGACAGCCCCACCCATTGTTTTCATGATTGGGTGGCCGACAAAGTGCTGAGCCATCGCGCGCAAACGCAGGCTCAGGCGCAGGCCGCTGAATGAGCAAGGCCTTAGATGCGGCCATGATCGCAGCACACGCGGCACATGATCAGAGCGCATTGATCCGGCTTTACACACAGGCCGCGAATGAGGCCAACGCCATTGACGCCGCTTGTTTTTACCTGACCCATGCCTATGTGTTTGCCCTTGAGGCCGGCGCGCCAGAGGCCCCTGCCCTGCATGCCCGCCTAAAGGAACATGGGCGCGAGGCCTGAGCCGCACATTTGCGAAGTTGCATCTTTTGGCCAAAAATTTCCCCGCCAGAGGCATGACCTCTTTTACATCGCCCGCAACCTTTGTACGACAGGATCAAAGAGGACGGCGAATGATCTATCAAAGCGCACAAGACTGGCAGGATGCCCCGCATAAGCGGGTGCTCTTTTATGGGATGTCAGGGCTGGGAAAGACCCATGTTTCAAACATGTTACGCGCGCAAGGTGACTGGTTTCACTATTCCATAGATTACCGCATCGGCACCCATTACCTGGGCGAACGCATTGCCGACAACGCGAAATCCCACGCCATGAAGGTGCCCTTCCTGCGTGATCTGTTGATGAGTGACAGCATTTATATCGGCTCAAATATCACCTTCAACAATCTGGCCCCGGTTTCATCATGGCTGGGCAAACCCGGTGACAGCGCCAAAGGTGGAATGGCCATTGCAGAATACACCAAACGCCAGCAACAGTTTCGCCAGTCCGAAATTGGCGCCCTGCGTGACACCAGCTATTTCATTGAGCGCGC
>DFBW01000248.1:2359-7367 GCA_002366775.1 Roseovarius sp. UBA3070
ACTCAGGAACTTATCCGCCGCTTTGATAAAGCCCCCAAACCCATGGCCTATCAGCCCGAATTTCTGCTTCAGGCCTGGAACGATTACCTGAACGAGGCCGGTGTAACTGAAGACAAGGTTGACCCCGATGCCTTTATCCGCTGGGCCTATGCTCGTGCTCTGGCCCACCGCGCCCCGCGCTATGGGGCAATGGAGAAATGGGGCGTGAGTGTCACCGCCGATGAAATAGCCGCTGTGAGCACCGCACCCGAATTTGAGATGCTGATAGCCAACGCCCTTGCGCGCCGCGGCTAGTCGCCTATCTGTTCCTAAACACTCAAGAAAGTCAGCTCGATGCCCATCAAGATCCCCGCCAACCTGCCCGCCTATGACGTGTTGACGCGCGAAGGTGTGATGGTGATGGATGAGGATCAGGCGGCCCGCCAGGACATCCGCCCATTGCGCATTGCGCTGCTCAACCTGATGCCCAAGAAGATCCAGACGGAAAACCAGTTTGCCCGGCTGATCGGGGCCACCCCATTGCAGATCGACTTTGCCTTGATCCGCATGACCGAGCATCGCACCCGCAACACCGCCGCTGAGCATATGAAAAGCTTTTACCGCCCGTTCTCGGATGTTCTGGCCTCGGGTGAAAAATTTGACGGGCTGATCATTACCGGCGCCCCGATTGAGCGCCTCGATTTCACAGACGTCACCTATTGGGACGAATTGCGCCGCGTGTTCGACTGGACCCAGACCCATGTGCATTCCACCTTTGCGGTGTGCTGGGGCGGGATGGGTATGATCAACCACTTCCACGGCGTAAATAAGCATATGCTGGATGCCAAGGCCTTTGGCTGTTTTCGCCATCGCAACATGGCCCCTGCCTCACCTTATCTGCGTGGGTTTTCGGATGAATGTGTGATCCCTGTCAGCCGCTGGACCGAGATGCGCCAGTCCGAGATTGATGCAGCCACCGGCCTCACCACACTGCTGGCCAGTGACGAGGTTGGCCCTTGCCTGGTGCAGGATGCAACGCATAACGCGCTCTATATCTTTAACCATCTGGAATATGACAGCGGCACACTGAAACAGGAATATGACCGCGATGTTGAGACAGGCACGCCGATCAATGTGCCGTGCAATTATTATCCCAATGATGATCCCTCGCAGCCACCACAAAACCGTTGGCGCAGCCACGCACATCTGCTTTATGGCAACTGGCTGAACGAGATATACCAAACGACCCCCTTCGGCCTGCATTCCGGCAATGGTTAAGGGTATGGTTTATATTGGGTTTCCGGCCACCCTTTGGATGGTCGCCCTCTACCGGGCCGCCAGCCGCGCTTGAATGCTCAGCTGCGTGATCCGCATTTGCATCACATCCTCTAACACCCCATAGTGACCCCAAAAAAGGAGAGGCCCATGGAGCTGCCATTTGACGGCGCGATCAGCACCTATTTTGAATCCGAGGCCCCCGAAGACGTGCGCAATGCGATCAAGCGCTCCGACAAGGGTGATATTCTGTCAACGGGTTATCCTCATAGCGAACGGATGTCGCGCAAAGCCTATGAGAAAGAGATGTTGGCCCTGCATATTGAACTGGTGAAAATGCAAGCCTGGGCCAAGGAAACCGGCGCGCGTATCGCCATCGTGTTTGAGGGCCGTGATGCGGCTGGAAAAGGCGGTACAATCAAACGCTTCCGGGAAAACCTTAATCCTCGGGGGGCGCGGGTTGTGGCCCTGTCAAAACCCTCGGATGTGGAGAAAACACAGTGGTATTTCCAGCGCTACATTGATCACTTACCATCCGGTGGCGAGATCGTGTTTTTTGACCGCTCATGGTACAATCGCGGCGTCGTGGAAAAGGTGTTTGGCTTTTGTGATGACGACCAGCGCGCGCATTTTTTCACCCAGACGCCTGACTTTGAAAAAATGCTGGCGGACGAAGGTATTCACCTGTTCAAGTTCTGGCTAAACGTTGGGCGGGCCGAACAATTGCGCCGTTTTTTGAAACGTGAAAGCGACCCGTTGAAACAATGGAAACTCAGCTGGATCGACGTGGAGGGCCTGAAGAAATGGGATGCCTACACCACCGCAATTGGCGAAACATTTGAGCACACCCACACCGATTACGCGCCCTGGACCATCATCCGCTCAGACGACAAACGCCGTGCTCGTCTGGCGGCCATGCGCCGGGTTCTGAGCGCGCTGGAGTATACGCACAAAGACGCCCATGCCATCGGCCAGATTGACAGCGCCGTCTCAGGCGGGCCCGAGGTTTGGGATGGCTAAACGCGGCTATCATCACGGCAACCTGCGCCAAGCCCTGGTCGAGGCCGCACTCGCGTTGATCGAGGCGAAAGGCCCAACTGGGTTTACCCTATCCGAGGCGGCCAAGCAGGCGGGTGTCACCCCGGCGGCGGTCTATCGCCATTTTGCCGGGCGCGAGGATCTGATCGCCGAAGCCGCGCGCCAAGGGTATGAGATTTTTACTGATGTGATGCAGTTTGCCTATGACAAAGGGCAGCCCTCGGCGCTGGCGTCATTTGAGGCCACGGGGCGGGCTTATCTCGCCTTTGCCCGCAAATATCCGGGCCATTATATTGCGATGTTTGAATCAGGTATTTCGGTCAACCGCACGCCTGAACTGGCCGCCGTATCGGCCCGCGCCCGAGACGTTCTGGAACGCGCTGCCACGGACCTCAGTCAGCATATCCCACCCGAAAAGCGCCCGCCTGCGTCTATGTTCTCGGCTCACATCTGGGCGTTAAGCCACGGTGTGGTCGAACTTTTCGCGCGCAACTCTCCGGGCACGAACTCGCCGTTTTCACCCGAGGATTTGTTGGAAAGCGGTATTGGCGTTTATCTGCGGGGGCTGGGGTTGGTGGCGCCGGATGAATAGGACTCCCACCCTATCCGGGCATGTGATCACTGATTAGTTTTTCCACCCGGTCCAACTCGCTCATATCAGGCACGCTTGACAACAATGGCGCGATTTCACGGATCACCTCCAACGGTTGATCCCACCATTTTAATTCCTGTAAACGCGCGCATATGTCTTCGCTAAAGCGATGCTTCAAATGCCGCGCGGGGTTGCCGCCGACCATCTCATAGGCGCCCACGTTCTTGGCCACAGTGGCATTGGCCGCAATCACAGCGCCATCACCGATGGTAACGCCGGACATGATCGTCACCTTTGAGCCGATCCACACGTCATTGCCGATCACCACATCGCCATTGGTCTGGCTGCTGTTGGGAATATCAAATTCGCCCAAGGCTTTGCGGAACACCTGCCCGAAGGGAAATGTCGTGCCCCAATCCGCCCGGTGATTGCCCCCCAAAAACACCTGCAACCCGCCCGCGATGGAACAGAATGATCCAATCTCCAGATTGGCCCCCTCGCCCCATTGGTACACATCCGCATGTTCATAGCCATAGGTGAAGCGCCCGACGCTGATCTGGCTTTGGCCGATCTCTTGCGTTTTGGTTTCGCCCGCTTTGTTGGGCTGATTTTGCAACCGGTTGCTTTGCTGGCCCCACAGAAGTTTCATCGTGTCATCCTCCACTCGGGCCAGTTTACACCGCACCGGGCGTCATACCAGCCTCAAACCAGTGCACATGAAAAAGGGCCACCCAAATGGGCAGCCCTTTCGCAAATCTTGAACCAGCAGCTTAACGCTTGGAGAACTGGAAGCTGCGGCGCGCTTTGCGCTTACCGTATTTCTTGCGTTCCACCACGCGGCTGTCGCGGGTCAGGAAGCCGGCGGCTTTCAGCGCGCCACGCAAGGAGGGGTCATACAGTTGCAACGCTTTGGAAATGCCGTGCTTTACCGCACCGGCCTGCCCCGAAAGACCACCACCTTTGACAGTGGCCATCACGTCAAACTGATCGCTCACACCGGCCACTTCGAACGGCTGGCGCAGGATCATCTGCAACACAGGGCGAGCGAAATATTTGGTGTAGTCGATGAAATTGCCTTTGGCGTCACGCACCAGAACCTTGCCGGAACCGGGTTTGATCCAGACACGGGCAACCGCATCTTTACGTTTGCCGGTGGCATAGGAGCGGCCCAGCTCGTCACGGACAGGCTCACGGTTGATTGCAGCGTCTACAACGGCTGCGGCTTCTACGCCTTCAGCAACAGCTTCGAGGCCTTCGAGGGATTTGATTTCTTCAGTCATCAGCTCGCCACCCGGGTGTTTTTCTTGTTCATGGATTTCACATCCAGCACGTCAGGGCTTTGCGCCTCGTGGGGATGCTCTGCACCTGCATAGACGCGCAGGTTGGTCATAATCTGACGGCTCAGACGGTTGCCCGGCAGCATGCGCTTGACCGCTTGGGTCACAACACGTTCTGGGTATTTGCCTTCCAGGATCTGGCCGGTGGTGCGTGATTTGATCCCGCCCGGATGGCCCGTGTGCCAGTAGTTCGGCTTTTCACGTTTGTTGCCGGTCAGCTGAATTTTGTCAGCGTTGATGACAATCACGTTGTCGCCGGTATCCATGTGAGGAGTGAAGGTGGCTTTGTGTTTGCCACGCAGGCGGGTGGCGACGATCGCAGCAAGACGGCCCAGAACAACGCCTTCGGCGTCAATCAGGATCCATTTCTTGTCGATGTCTGCCGGTGTTGCAGAATAGGTTTTCATGTCTCGTCCCTTTTGGGGTGGTGTTTGATCGGTGCGTTCTACCTGATCCCATGGTCCAGTCAAGGGGCACCTACCCTTATAATGCAAGCGATTTCAATGCGTTACAAAATAGGTATTATTATACCCCATCAAAAATCCACATTCACCGGTGGTTGCGCCAGCAATTGAGACATTTTTTCAAACGCGGCCAGATCATCCGCGCGTGGAAAGGGCGGATTGAGGCTAATGCGCAAGGCATTGGGGGCCGCACCATCGGGCAATGCAAATTCGTCCGAGGCTTTGATTTGAATACCCATATCCCCGCACGCCCGCGCAAAACTGGACCCACGCCAGCCCTGAGGCAACTTCAGCCAGATGAACGGCACATCAGGGCGCCAGGC
>DFBW01000001.1 GCA_002366775.1 Roseovarius sp. UBA3070
ATCCACATTGAACGCGGTGCTGGAAACGGGCCGCACCCGCGGTGTTGAGGCGGTGTTTGCCAGTTGTACCAACCTGCACGCCTTTGGCATCATTGACGCAGCCGAAGCAGAGCTGGGCATTCCGGTCATCAGCTCGAACTTGGCACTGGTCTGGCATGTGCTGAGGCTTGCCGGTGTTACACCGACAGGGTGGGGGCCGGGGCGGTTGTTTTCCTAAACCGGGCTTGATCAGGGGGGGCGCAATCCGTTAGAGCAGACGGACTTCGCGGGGAGGGCGTCATTTGGGTCATCCATTCAGTCAGATGCTGAGACTGACCCCGCCATAGATGCAGTTGAGGGCGATGCAAGACTTAAGTTACCGTAAAGAACTGGATGGGCTGCGTGCGATTGCTGTGGTCAGCGTAATCTTGTTTCACGTCGGTTTTCCGTCGATGCCGGGGGGGTATATCTGCGTTGATGTGTTCTTTGTGCTGTCGGGCTATCTGATCTGTGGGCAGACCTATTTGCGCCTGTCCGAGAGGCGATACAGCGTGACCGATTTTTTTGCCCGCCGAATCCGGCGGCTTTCGACCGCTTATTTCGCGTGTTTTCTGGTCACGGCCCTTGTGGCGCAGATGCTGTTTTTGCGCTCGGATATGGCCGAAGTTTACGCCAATATGGTTGGATCAGTTACATTCACTAACAACTATAACCTGTTGTTCAGTCAGGGATAATTCAATCAAGACAGTCACGAAAACCCGTTTTTGCACACCTAGTCTTTGTCGATCGAGGAGCAGTTTTATATTGGATTGCCGATCCTGATTTTGCTGACTCGTCGCAGCGTGTCGGCCTTCACCAAGATGTTGGTTGTGTTCTTTGTGGTCTCGCTGGCGATGGCGTTGTTTTCCGGTCAGCAGATCTATCTGCGCGATCAGAGGTTCTTTGCCACGTCGTTGCGCATTTGGGAACTGGCGCTTGGCGGGCTGGTTTTTGTGGCGCAGCACAAGAGCCTGCGGTTGCCCAACATTCCATTCTTGCCGCTGATCGGTCTTGCCCTGGTCATCGTGCCTGTGGGTTGGATTGATGACACTTATCTCTATCCAGGCTGGATCACCCTTGCGCCAACCCTTGGCACTGCGTTGCTGATTGCGACGGCTTATCCCAAACACAGCCGCGCGGGCCGGTGCTGGCCAGCCCGCCCATGGCCTATGTCGGGCGCATTTCTTATGGCGCATACCTGTGGCATTGGCCGCTTATTGTGTTCACCTCGTACCTGTGGGGGGTGCTGACGGATGAGTTGCGCACAGTGTTGGTGCTGGCCTCATTGGGCCTTGGGGCGATGTCGTATCATTTGATCGAAACGCCGGTCCGGCGGATTGATGTGCGCGTGCACAAGGAACGGCTCTATGCCATGTTCGCCGGGCAGACGGTCATCTTGCTGCTGCTGGCGGCCTTTCTGGCGTATCAGTCGCAACAAGAAGACAGCCTGGCAGATCAGAACCTGCAAAAGATCAAAAATGAGATCGGCAATTTCCACGATGAATGGGATGATTGCTGGAACAAAATGGGTCCGGATGAATATTGCCAGATCGGTGCTAAGGGCGATGGCCCGATTGGGTATATCGCCTGGGGCGACAGCATGGCCAACAGTGCCTACGATGCGTTTGACGGATATGGCAAAGCCACCGGGCAACGCGGGTTTTTGGCCACTGCGGCGGCCTGTGCACCTTTGCCTGACATCTCGCGCGAGTATGTCGGGGCGGACATTTGCATCGACTTTAACCAAGGGGTGCTGGACTATCTGAAAGACGCGCCCCCGATGGAAGTGATCTTGCTGTCACGCTGGACATATTATGGCGAAGGCTATGATGATCAGCGCTCTAACACGCCCAATGAGGCCCCGATGGTGGACCGTCAGGGCAACATCCTGCCCGGCACGAATTTTGAGATTTTTGCGCCCGCGTTTGAGGCGCTTCTGGATGAGATCGGCGCGCGCCACAAGGTGACGATTGTCAATCTTTGGCCCGTTGTGCCTTATTCCGTGCCTGTGGCGATGTTGCGCGAAGAATGGTTTGGCAGCCGCACGGTGCCCATAACGCTGGACGCCTATAATGCGCGCAATGGGCGGTTGGTGGATTTCATCGCACAGGCCGGGCAGGCCCGAGACATGCGCGTTGTGGCCCCCCATGAGGTGTTATGTGCCAGTGGCACCTGTATTTTGCATGATGACGGCGTGCCGCTTTATGTGGATCAGACGCACCTGGGGCCTGCGGGCAACGCAATCATGCGGGATCTGTTGCTGGCGACAGATGCGCCCGATCCGGAGTGATCAGGTAAAGCGTTTCGCGCCACACCTGCATCAGAGGGTTTGCCTCAAACGCCCACACCGGTCCTATCTCGTGCTCGGCCTCGCCATCTGTCGGCCTCAGGTCAAAGGCTTTGGGGTTGGAAAGATGCAATGGGGCGGCGTTTGCCCGGTCCAAGGGGGGGCAGGCAAAAGAAAAGGGCGCCGATCCAAAGATCCGCGCCCGATTGTCTGCGTGATTGATCAGATGATCAGAAGTGGAAGCCCAACTTCAACCCGGCGCTGATGGCGTCATTGTCGGTGAAGTTGCCCAGTGATGTGTCGGGCGTGCCGACTTCGGGCTGTGCGTTGCCAAACATGGTGTAGCGGATGCCACCTGACAGCGTCACCGCGTCGCTCAGCTCGTATTTGCCACCCAGAGATATGGCCGTTTGGCCATTGGTTGGCGCCAAAGGCGATACCAGGTCGTCGCTGCCACCATCTTCGTAGCTGATTGATAAGCTTGCCGAGAATTTAACGGTGAACCTGCGGCCAATACCGATTTCATAGGTGATTGTGTCGTCCAGCTCGGCCAGGTTTGAGCCCAGTCCGGGGGGCTGCAACGAGAACGCGCTCCACTCGGACCAGCGGATGCCACCGAACAAAAGCGTGTCTTTGGCAATGCCTGATTGAACATCCAGCGAGATCGACTGCGGAATTTCCGAGTCGGTCGGGCCGGTCGGAACGGCAAAGCCCGGACCGCCAGCAGCAACGGGAATATTTTCAACCGAGTTCATGCTCACATCGACCGAAGAGTGATAGGTCAGCGAGGCACGAAAGGCGATGTCGGGGATTTCGTAAGCGCCACCAACAACATAGCCGTAGCCAGTGTCAGAGCTGAACTTGACGTTGTAACCCGATGCAACCGAATACCCAATGCCTGAGAGAGTGATCTCGCCTGAGGATTTGACTGCGCGAGGACCAGCAAAGACCGACATGCGATCGGTCGGCTGATACTTGAACAGGGCTGTGATGGCATGCGTTTCCGCTTCAGCGGCCGTACCGCCCAGCAGAGTGGCTGCCGGGTTGCCACCATAGCGCGTGTCGGCGCCATAAGGTTGGTCATAGATGAGTGCAAACGACAGCTTTTCAGTGATGTCCAGCTTGACACCGGTGCTGGCCAGGCCAAAATCAGCGGCAATATTGCTGATGGAATTGCCAAGCAAGTCACCGCCTGAAATACTAGGCATCACATAGCCGAACGACAGTTCAGCGTAGTTGCCTTTTTCAAAGATCATATCAATTGGCGTATAAGAACGATCCAGGCCGCCGGCCTGCGCTGTTCCTGCCGCCACGGTCAGCGCTGTGGCTGCCAGTGCGAGTTGTTTCATGGTCCCTCTCTTCCGAAACGAATTTAAGTGACATTACAAATGGCATAAAACCGGTCAATAATTTACGCCACGTCACGAATTTCTATCGCTACTGTGCGAGCAAAAGTGTCACAAATTTAGCGCGAAACAACGGATCAAAGTGGTCTTCGACGGGTTTCGGACCAAATATTCAGGTAGTTGCCTCCGAAAATCAGCAGCGCTCCCAGGATCACCAGCGCGTCAATCGGCTCGTTATAGAAAATCAAGCCGACAACAGCGATGAC
>DFBW01000016.1 GCA_002366775.1 Roseovarius sp. UBA3070
ATGACACGCTTGTGGGCGGTGAAGGTGCTGACACACTTTTTGGCGGCTGGGGTGACGATGTCATCAACGGCGTTCCGGATAGTGCCGATGATGGCACGGTTGATTACCTCAACGGCGGCGGTGGCGACGATCTGATCGTGGCGGGCAAGGATGATATCGTGACCGCAGGTGAAGGGGCCGATACCATTGCTCTGGGGGATTGGCTCAACCAGGATCATCAGGCTGAAATCCTTGATTATTCGGTGGCCGAAGACAGCTTGATGGTTGTCTATGATGACACCACCGGCGATGAGCCGGACATGAGCATCGAAGAAGATGAGGACGACCCGGACCGCCAGCATGTGATGATGAACGGTGTACGCATCGCTTTGGTGGAAAGTGACGAAGAGGTGACGCTGGATCAGATCATTCTGATTGGCCAATCCACCCTCAACAGCCTGACCGCGGCATAAGCTTCGCTGTCGGGAATTTCTCTTTCCTTTCAGAAAAATATCCCCTATACGCCCGCAATCCCGTTCACTTACGGGACATCTCTATAGGACCTTGCTGGACGACATCCCGGCTCGTGCCCTCAACCCTTTGAACAAAGGAGACCCCGATGTCGATCACTGTTGAAGAAAAAGCCCGCGTGATGAAAGAATTCGGCACCAAAGAAGGCGACACCGGTTCGCCCGAAGTACAGGTTGCCATTCTGACCTCGCGGATCACCACGCTGACCGAGCACTTTAAGACCCACAAAAAAGACAACCACGGACGCCGTGGCCTTTTGAAAATGGTCGCTCAGCGCCGGAAGCTTCTGGATTACGTCAAGGCCAAGGATGACGCCCGCTATAAGGACCTTATCCAACGCCTCGGCATCCGCCGTTAAGAATTCCGATCCCGTATGGATCATGCGCCCGTCTCGAAAGAGGCGGGCGTTTTTTGATTGTGATAGCTAAGTCTTGGCGGACAGGATGGGTGCATCTGGCACTAACATGCGCTTCTGCACAAAATGCACTCACGGGTTTTCCGAAGGTGCATTTACAACAATGAAGGGTAGATCAATGGCAAAATCTAAGGTGATTTTGGTAAACGACCTGATGCAATCCGGGTATCAATACGAATTGACCGCCCCTGCGGGCCAACAATTCGAAGCTGGTTTCGAGCCCCATTATGCACCCGGCGAGATGCTTGAGCTTGGCGTATTCGAGGGTAAGTATCTAAACGATTGCCGGGAAGAATTCCCAGCCAGCTGGTTTCAAAATGCCAAGCTTTCTCAAAAAGCAGATGCCAGTGTGAACCACTTTGGTATCAAGAGTCGGCAGCCACTCAAGGTCTGGCGTGAAAAGGGTTGGATCATTAGTCCAGATCCACGCGGCTGGTTCCAATGGTATTGCCGATACTACATGGGCAGGCGACTTGACACCATCGACCAAATGCAGATCAAACGCTGGAGGGGGTTCTCTCGGCACGCACGACAAGTGCAATTAAACTGCGATCCCGCAGACATCTTTTGTCGACCGCGCCAGAGGCAAGCACTCTTACAATGGGCATACGACCCATTCATCTAAATGGTTTTCCCTATGTAGCGCACGTTTGTTTTATCTTTGAGGTAACCATTGATGACCAGTAAAACACACACCCCTTCCCAAATCCCTAAAACTCCTGTATCTGCGCCCAATCTGAGACGTGATGCCCCGGACCCTGGGCACATGAAAGAATGATTGGGGTCGGCGGCAATGCGGCCGCCATTGAAAAAGGAGGACTTGGGGTTCGCCCAAGAGTGCCTCCAACTAGGAAACGATAGATGTTTAACGAAGTGAAAAAATCAATGCAGTGGGGCGAAGAAACGCTCACACTGGAAACGGGCAAGATTGCCCGTCAGGCAGATGGCTCGGTCATCGTGACACTGGGCGAAACCAGCGTCATGGCCAACGTCACCTTTGCCAAGAAACCGAAACCGGGATTGGATTTCTTCCCCCTGACGGTTCACTATCAAGAGAAATATTATGCAGCCGGCAAAGTGCCCGGTGGCTTTTTCAAGCGCGAAGCGCGCCCAACCGAAAAAGAAACACTGACAGCCCGCCTGATCGACCGTCCGATCCGCCCGCTGTTCGTGCCCGGTTTCAAACATGAAACCCTGGTGATGTGTACCGTCCTCAGCCACGATCTGGTCAATGACCCTGACATGGTTGCGATGATCGCCACCTCGGCCGCGCTGACCATTTCGGGCGCTCCGTTCCGTGGCCCCATCGGCGCATGTCGCGTGGGTTTTGAGGATGGCGAATACACGCTGAACCCGATGTGCGACGACATGCACGAGCTGCGCAACAACCCCGATCAACGCCTTGATCTGGTTGTGGCCGGCACCAAAGACGCCGTCATGATGGTTGAATCCGAAGCCTATGAGCTGAGCGAAGAGGAAATGCTGGGCGCAGTGAACTTTGCCCACGAGCAAATCCAACCAGTCATCGACCTGATCATTGATCTGGCCGAAGATTGCGCCAAAGAGCCGTTTGATTTCCAGCCGCCTGAATACAGCGATCTGTATGCTGCCGTCAAAGCGGCTGGCGAAGATCAGATGCGTGCAGCCTTTGCCCTCACCGACAAACAAGAGCGTACCCTGGCCGTATCCGCAGCGCGTGATGCTGTCAAAGAAGCGTTGAGCGAAGAGCAACTGGAAGACGCCAATCTTAGCTCGGCGATGAAAAAGCTCGAGGCCGTCATCCTGCGCGGTGACGTTGTGAAAACCGGCAAGCGTATTGATGGCCGCGCACTGAACAAAGTGCGCCAGATCGAATGTGAAACCGG
>DFBW01000039.1:0-2285 GCA_002366775.1 Roseovarius sp. UBA3070
GATTACATTGATCGGCTCGGGCATGATCTGGAATGTGTATTTCGGGTTATTTGCGCTGATCACCCGGTTCTTTTTGGCCACGGCGGTGGCGTTGGGCAAGGCTTCAAAAACCACATGGGTGCGCAAGCTGGCTGAATGGTTCGTCCTGTTGTTTCGCGGCTCGCCTTTGTTCATCCAGTTCTTCTTTGCTTATTTCGGCTTTCTCGCGCTGAAATCGGTGAGCCCGATTTTCAATCCGTTCACTGCCGCCTGGCTGGGGGCGCTGATCGTGCTGTTTTTGAACACTGCCGCCTATACTGGCGAGATTTTCTACGGTGCATTACGGTCCATCCCCAAGGGCGATGTGGAGGCGGCGGATGCTTATGGGTTTTCCGGTATGCCCCGGTTTCGGCGTATCATCTGGCCCACCATGTTAAGGCTGGCGTGGCCTGCCTACACGAACGAGGCGATCTTTCTGTTTCATGCCACAGCGCTGGTGTTCTTTTCGGGCTTTCCGGCGTGGCAGCAGCGCGGTGATGCGCTGTATTATGCCAATTATTTTGCCGATAAGACGTTCAATCCATTTATCCCCTATCCCATTCTGGCGGGGTATTTCATCCTGCTGACGCTGGTGATTGTTGGGATATTCGGCCTGATCAACCGGCATCTGAGCAGGCATTTGCCGCAGGACGCACGCCGGATGAAACGGCCTCGGATGATGCTTATTCGTTAGGCTGGCAATGGTGGGTTTAACCGCCGCAAATCCCCTGTAGCCGAAGCCAATCGGCATCCGACAATACCGCAGGCGGGCTGTCTGTGGCAAAGGGATCGGCCTCGATCAAGCCAAAGGTTGTCTCGCCCGAGATGTCGCGTGCATAGGCATAGGGTGTCGAGCGGATCTTCCAGACGTTAAATCCAGCCAAAAGGGCGGCGTCACTGAGCGGCTTGCTTTGGGCTGTCAGCATAGCATTGGCATAGGATTTCAACACCTTATCCTGCATCTTCCCGGTGGCAAGCAGGCGGATGCTGGCGCTCAGCCCGCCATGGACCAGCACATCAGACAACGGGTCATGCAGTTCCGCGCGCAGGCGTTCGGCGATGACATAGCCTGCGACCACATCGGCGTCTTCGTGATCCTCAACCAACGATTGGTTCAGCAGGATGGTGCCCCCCGGAAGATGTGCCGCTTCAGCCACGCCGGAGCGCACCACCAGCAAGGCGCCGGGGCCATGTGGGGCAGGTACGCGCCGCGCCAGTCGTCCCAGCGCGGCGCTGCCGGCGGGTTCATGGCAGGGGGGGCCAGTGACAGCCTGAATATGGTTCAGCAGGGCTGCGCCAATTTCAGCGCGCTTTACCTGAGGCACCACCGAGACCGCATGATTGCGTGCCGCATCAGGCAGCCAGAACACCCCAAGGGCCGCGACGCAAGCAAAAGACGCCAATAGCATCACCAGCCTCAGCCGACCGGGATGTGGCCGACTGCGCTCAATTGCACCGCGCAGTTTTTCAATCGCGGCGATCATCTCTTTTTCGGTTTCAGCCAGTTCCAGCGTTTCGCCGGGGTCGCCATCGGGGTGATAGATGGCGGGACGGGTGCCGGGGTTGGCACGCTCGACGGCGGCCAGTGACCAATGCGCCAATGCGCGGTCGCGGGTGTCGGAGATGGTGAGCGTGGCATCGCCAATCGAGACGATCACATCGCTGCGCTGCGCGTCCGGGGACGGGCGCCATAGCCCAGCCGCCTCAAGCCGTTGGTATTGATTGAGTGCCGTCATATCGTTTTGTGGGCCTGCTCTGCCTCTTGTGTGATCACGTTAGCATGGGGCAGGGGTTCGGGCAATCTTGATGGGCAATTGAGATCAACTTCGCATCTCAGCCCCGCCCGGCACATATGCAAACGCCCGAGGCGGTTCGGCCCCGGGCGTTGAACACCAATTTTATTGGTTTCAGACTTTCAGGTTCGGAATGATCTGTTTTTTGCGGCTCATGATGCCGGGCAGGACCACGGCATCGCCGGAAACCGTGGCGCCAAAGCTTTTCTCGGCCACGGATTTGGTCAGATCGTTGGGGATGAGCATCGTGGCTTCTTCGTTCAGGATATCCACAACAAACAACAGCACCTGATCGACGCCATCTTCGCGCGCTACGGCTGTCATGGCATCCATTATGCTGGTTTTGCGGTCCAGCACAGTGGCGGGCGCCGTGGTTTCCAGAACTGAAACACGAAATTTGGTGCCGTCAACGCCGTATTCCTTGCTGTCCATGCGCAGCAATTCGGCGTCCGAGAAGGCCGAAACATCGGATTT
>DFBW01000039.1:2322-18190 GCA_002366775.1 Roseovarius sp. UBA3070
CGGTCATGGTCGGTGGTGGTGGGCGAGCGGAATTCAAGCGTGTCAGACAGGATGCACGTCAGCGCAATGCCTTTGGCCCAATCGGGCATCCGGGCAGCATCATCGCCTATCAGATCAATGATCAATGTGGCGGAGCAGGCCAGAGGGCGCACGGTGATTTCAATCGGGCCTTTGGTTTCCAGCCCGCCAACCAGTTTGTGGTGGTCGATGATCGCCTGAACATCGGCGTTGTTGATGTTTGCGGGCAGCTCAGCGGGGTTGTTGGTGTCAACAATCACGCAGGGCTGATCTGTGTCCACATCTGAAATGATACGGGGTTTCGCCTGGTCCCAACGGGTCAGCATAAAGGCGGCTTCGGTGTTGGGCTCGCCCAGCAGCACGGCTTCGGCATCGTTGCCCTTAACCTCGTTCATATACCAGGCCCAGAGAATGGCAGAGCCGGTGGAATCGGTGTCGGGGGATTTATGGCCAAAAACAAGCGTGGTCATGTTGGTATGATCCTTGAGGTCAAATGGGATGATTTGCGCGCCTTATAGGCCTGGTTGTGGGGCTTGTCACCCATCCCATATGCGGCCAAATTGCACGAGATGACAAAAACCGCCGAGACCGATTTATACGCCCCTGTGAAATCCTGGCTGGAGGGTCAGGGATATGAGGTGAAATCCGAAGTGGGGGCGGCCGATGTGGTGGCCCTGCGCGAAGGTGGCGCGCCGCTGGTGGTTGAGCTGAAAACCGGGTTTTCGCTGACGTTGTTGCAACAGGGCGTGGCGCGTCAGGCGGTGACTGATCAGGTTTATGTGGCTGTGCCGCGCTGGAAAGGCAAGGCGGGCTGGCGGGCATTCAAGGGCAACATTGGGCTGTGCAAACGGCTGGGCCTGGGCGTGCTGAGCGTGCGGCTGAAGGATGATACGGTGCAGGTGCATTGTGATCCGGCAGAATTCAGGCCTCGCAAGTCCAAGGTGCGCCACGCCGCGTTGATGAAGGAATTCAAGGCGCGCGAGGGGGATCCGAATGCCGGGGGCACTCGCGGGCAGGTGATGACCTCGTACAAGCAGGATGCGCTGCGCTGTGTTGGCTATCTGGCGGGGCATGGGCCGTCGTCGGGGGCGGCGATTGCAAACGCCACCGGGGTGGCACGGGCAACAAGGATTATGGCTGATAACCACTCGGGCTGGTTTTTCCGGGTTGCGCGCGGGATGTATACACTCAGTGATGCGGGGGCTGAAGCGGCTCAAGATGTGTAGGGTGGGGTGAAACCCCACCCTACGGATTGAAATCCAGCGCAGTTATGTCAAACCCCTCCTGCGTCAGCAGGTTCAGAACGCCGTCATCGCCGGGCAGGTGGGCGGCACCAACTGCCACGAAGACCTGTTTGCCTGTCGCCTCGTTCAGTAACAGATCAACCCAGCCCTTGTTGCGGTCAATCAGCAGTTGTTGTTCCATCAATGCAAAGTCTTGTTCGGCGTTTGGTCCGCCAAACTTCAAGGACACGTAACGCGAATACTCCCAGATGATCCCGATTTCCTGGGCCAGGTAGCGTTGGCGCAGCGTATAGGCCATATCATCGGCGCTGCCAGACCAGGCAAAGAACAGGCGGATCATGTCCAGTTGGTCTTCTTGTGGGAAACTGTCGAGCATGGTCAGCAAGGTGCGGTAGTCTTCCAGGCTTCGGCTGGGAGTGCCGATAGCGGCGGCATGTTCACCAATCTGCATGTCGATGCCGTGGGCCTCCATCGCGTCGGCGCGGACCTCGCAGGGGCCAACCCCCAGCATCATCGCGGCCCAGACAGGTTTGAACTTGGCCGCCATGAAGCCAGGAATGGCGCGTTCGGCCATGGCGGCTTTGTAGGTTGCCCAGTCTTCCTCGCCCAGCAGGTCGGGCAGGGTGGGGCCGGTGGTGATGAACATGATCGAAGGGTCGCGGCTCATCTCGGATTGCAGTTTGGCCTGATCATCGTTTGACACTTCAAGATAGACCCGATCTGCGGCTTCAATCCGGGGTTTGAGCGCGCTCAGATGGGCCGCGGTTTGGGCATGTGGAAAATGGTAGGTTCCGAAAAAGGCGATCTGAGTGTCGCCGCGTGTGGCCTGCCACAACAGGCCCTTGGGATAAGGCGTCGCTTCGGCACTTTCTTGCAATGCGTTGCGTTCAGTTGCGGGCATTGCGGCGATCAGGTCCGTGCCCTCGCACATGGCCTGCAGCATTGTTGCCTGCATGATCACCATCAGTGCTGAAAGAAGAATCCGCATAAGACCAACCTGTTATTTGTCAAAGTTAAGACAACCTAATCGCGCGCCCGACCAGAGGCAAATGTGGATTGCAAATATTTGAGCAGATATATTGACACACCCCCAAGCAGTCCTTAGCTATGTGCCGTTAGCACTCGAATGCACTGAGTGCTAACGGCCCCAGCGAGGGGCTATGGGAGAAACTTTGAGCCAAGGAGCCAAAGAACATGGCATTTACACCGCTCCACGACCGAGTGACTGTACGTCGCGTAGAAAGTGACGAAAAAACTGCTGGCGGGTTGATCATCCCCGAAAGCGCAAAAGAAAAACCCAGCGAAGGTGAAGTTGTCGCCGTAGGTGCAGGCACCCGCGATGATGATGGCAACCGCGTTGCGCTGGACGTGAAAGCAGGCGATCGCGTGTTGTTCGGCAAATGGTCCGGCACCGAGATCACGCTGGACGGCGAAGAACTGCTGATCATGAAAGAAGCCGATATTCTGGGCGTCATGTCCTAATCCGCTTCCCCACCCTATATTATTAGATAGTCAGGAGAGACACATATGTCTGCCAAGGACGTCAAGTTTGACACCGATGCCCGCAACAAAATGCTGCGCGGCGTAAATATTCTGGCCGATGCCGTTAAGGTAACGCTGGGCCCAAAAGGGCGTAACGTGATCCTGGACAAGTCGTTCGGCGCACCACGCATCACCAAAGACGGTGTATCCGTTGCCAAGGAAATCGAACTGGAAGACAAGTTCGAAAACATGGGCGCGCAGATGGTCAAAGAAGTGGCCAGCCGCACCAATGATGAGGCCGGCGACGGCACCACCACAGCCACCGTTCTGGCCCAAGCCATCGTTCGCGAAGGCCTGAAAGCCGTTGCCGCTGGCATGAACCCGATGGACCTGAAGCGCGGGATCGACCTGGCCACCTCAAAAGTGGTTGAATCGATCAAAGGTGCTGCACGCGAAGTCAAAGACAGTGCCGAAGTGGCACAGGTCGGCACAATCTCGGCCAACGGCGAAGACGCCATCGGCAACCAGATTGCTGATGCGATGCAGAAAGTCGGCAACGAGGGTGTGATCACCGTCGAAGAAAACAAAGGTCTGGAAACCGAGACCGATGTTGTCGAAGGCATGCTGTTTGATCGCGGCTACCTGAGCCCCTATTTTGTCACTAACGCCGACAAAATGACCGCCGAGCTGGAAGACTGCCTGGTTCTGTTGCACGAGAAGAAACTTTCGTCGCTGCAGCCCATGGTTCCGCTGCTGGAGCAAGTTATCCAGTCGCAAAAACCCCTGCTGATCATTGCCGAAGATGTTGAGGGCGAAGCCCTGGCCACTCTGGTTGTGAACAAGCTGCGTGGTGGTCTGAAAATCGCGGCCGTCAAAGCCCCTGGTTTCGGCGATCGTCGCAAAGCCATGTTGCAAGACCTTGCCATTCTGACCGGTGGTCAGGTGATCTCAGAAGATCTGGGCATGAAACTGGAATCCGTCACGATGGATATGCTGGGTTCGGCCAAGAAGATCGACATCACCAAAGACGAAACCACTGTTGTGGACGGCGCTGGTGAAAAAGCTGAGATCCAAGCGCGCGTGACACAAATCCGCGCTCAGATCGAAGAAACCACATCCGACTACGACCGTGAAAAACTGCAAGAGCGTGTGGCCAAACTGGCTGGCGGTGTTGCTGTTATCCGCGTTGGTGGCATGACCGAAGTGGAAGTCAAAGAGCGTAAAGACCGTGTTGATGACGCGCTGAACGCAACCCGCGCTGCCGTTCAAGAAGGCATCGTGGTTGGCGGTGGTGTTGCCCTGGTGCAAGCCGCGAAAACGCTTGAAGGCCTGACAGGTGCGAACTCGGATCAGGACAATGGTGTGATGATCGTGCGTCGTGCACTTGAGGCACCTCTGCGTCAAATCGCCGAGAACGCTGGTGTCGACGGTGCTGTTGTGGCCGGCAAAATCCGCGAGTCGGATGATGCGAAGTTTGGCTTCAACGCTCAGACCGAAGAATATGGTGACATGTTCGCTTACGGTGTGATCGACCCTGCCAAAGTGGTTCGTACTGCTCTGGAAGACGCCGCTTCGATTGCTGGTCTGCTGATCACAACCGAAGCCATGGTTGCCGACAAGCCCGCCAAAGAAGGCGCAGGCGGCGGTATGCCAGGTGGCGGCATGCCCGACATGGGCGGCATGGGCGGCATGATGTAAGCACTCGCATCTTGCGAGGCTTATGCCGACAACACTAAATAAGGGCTGCCTTCGGGCGGCCCTTTTCTGTTAGATGAATGTCGATCTGAACAGTTTTCAACCAAGCGCACCCCGTCAGAGGGTATGTCGCCGCCTTTAGACGGAAAAACTCCCGGTGTGATGGCGCCCTATACTCTTGCCCTTGCTGGCGCGGCCCCCTAACACCATCCCCATGAAAATATTGTTTCTCGGAGATGTGGTGGGCCGCGCCGGACGGCGGGCGATCACGGAAAACCTCGCCCGGTTGCGCAGCGAATGGCGGTTGGATTTTGTTGTGGTCAACGGCGAAAACGCCACCGGCGGCATGGGGCTTAGCGGCTCTCATGCCAAAGTGCTGCTTGAGGCGGGGGCGGATTGCCTGACCTTGGGGGATCATGCCTTTGACCAAAAGGACATGCTGCAATTTATTCAGAATGAGCCTCGCATCATCCGGCCGCTGAACTTTGCCAAGGATGCGCCGGGGCGCGGGTTTGGCGTGTTTGCCGATAAACGCGGGCGCAAAATACTGGTGACGCAGGTCTTGGGCCAGGTGTTCATGAAACGCGCGTTTGATGATCCGTTCTCGGCCATTGATGCGGTGTTGCGCAAACACCCCCTTGGAGGGGCGGTGCAGGCCAGCCTTGTGGATATCCATTGCGAGGCCACGTCTGAGAAGATGGGCATGGGGCATTATTGTGATGGCAAAGCCAGCCTGGTTGTGGGCACTCATACCCATATCCCCACCGGGGACGCACAGATCCTGCCCGGTGGCACCGGGTTTCAGGGGGATGCGGGCATGTGTGGCGACTACCTCAGCGTGATTGGCATGGACAAGGCAGAGCCGATGCGCCGCTTTGTCACTGGCATGGGACGTGAGAGATTTACGCCCGCAATGGGCGAGGCGACGCTGTCGGGCGTTTATGTGGAAACCGATGACAAGACCGGCAAAGCCACTGTGATCCGCATGGTGCGCCAAGGTGGCCGGTTGGAGCAATCTGGCCCTTGAGTGCACGGGTTTTTCTGGCAGTTGGTTTGTCGATGAGGACACTGGCATGCCGGACCAAACTTTGCGCCGCACAGTGATTATCTGGTCACCGGGGGTGCGGTGTTGTGATCAATCATCCTGCTGAACGAGAGCTGCCCCGGATATGTCTGGCTGGCATTGGCGACTGTGCGGGCAGGGATGTTCCTTGCGCAGCCTCACCCCGGGATCACGCTTGCTCCCAAGGCGGGCATGGGCGAAACTGAACATGAATAACAAAGGGTAATGCGCTGTGATTCACCTTCTTGATGTATCGCCAACGGTTCACGCGTTTCTGGCCTTGGGCGTGGTCGCGGGCATGTTTACACTTTTCATCCGTGAAGTGTATCCAACCGAAGTCATCGCCATTGGTGGCGCGGCGATGCTGCTGGCGCTGGGGCTATTGCCTTACAAAGACGCGCTGCATGTGCTGTCCAATCCGGCCCCCTGGACAATCGCGGCGATGTTTGTCGTCATGGGGGCCTTGGTGCGCACGGGCGCATTGGATGCCTTCACGGCGATGGCGGAAAGGCAAGCCAGGGTAAACCCCCGCATTGCGATTGCCATGCTTTTGGGTTTTGTGGTGATCGCCTCGGCATTTATGAACAACACACCGGTGGTTGTGGTGATGATCCCGGTCTTTGTGCAACTGTCAAAAACCTTGGGCGTTCAGGCCTCTAAGATGCTGATCCCGCTGAGTTATGCGGCAATCCTGGGGGGCACTCTCACGCTGATTGGCACCTCGACGAACTTGCTTGTGGACGGCGTGGCGCGGGCGGCGGGCATGGAGGCGTTCACAATCTTTGAGATCACCCCGCTGGCCATCGTGCTGGTGATCTGGGGGATGATATATTTGCGTTTCATCGCCCCGCATTTGCTGCCCGCACGCGACAGCATGGCCGATATTTTGTCTGACAAAAGCAAGATGAAGTTCTTTACCGAGGCCGTCGTCCCCCCCGAAAGCAACCTGATCGGGCGTGACGTGACAGGTGTGCAATTGTTCAAGCGCGAAGGTGTGCGGCTGATTGATGTGATCCGTGGTGATCTATCTTTGCGGCGCAACCTCAAGGGCGTGACCCTGCAATTGGGTGATCGGATCGTTTTGCGCACCCGGATGACTGAATTATTGAGTTTGCAAAGCAATAAAGAGCTGAAGCGGGTGGATCAGATCTCGGCGGTGGAAACGTCCACGGTGGAAGTCCTTATTACACCGGGGTGCAAAATGGTGGGGCACAGCCTGGGCGAGATGCGGCTCAGACGGCGCTATGGTGTTTATCCACTGGCCGTACACCGCCGAAACCAGAATATCGGGCGCCAGCTGGATGATCTGGTGGTTCGGGTGGGGGATACGTTGCTGCTTGAGGGGGCGCCTGAGGACATTCAGCGCTTGGCACGAGAGATGGACATGGTTGATGTCTCGCACCCTTCGGCGCGGGCCTACCGGCGCTCACATGCCCCGATTGCCCTGGCCGCCTTGGCTGGAATCGTGGCGTTGGCGGCCTTTGGTGTGGCGCCCATTTTGCTGTTGGCCGTCTTGGCTATGGCTGTTGTCTTTCTGACCCGCTGCATCGATTCAGATGAGGCATTTTCCTTCGTGGATGGGCGTCTGTTGGCGCTGATCTTTGCCATGCTGGCCGTGGCCACATCGCTGGAAACATCCGGCGCGGTTGATTTGATTGTGGGCGCACTCACGCCCTTTATCGCCGGGTTCTCGCCCTTCTTTATTATCTGGTCGATTTATCTGCTGACCTCGGCCTTGTCTGAGCTGATCAACCATGCGGTGGCCGTGGTGCTGACGCCTGTTGCCATTGGGTTGGCAATCAGCCTCGGAGTTGATCCACGCCCACTGGTGGTGACAGTGATGTTTGCCGCCAGTGCAACATTCGCCACGCCGATCAGCTATCAGACCAACATGATGGTCTATGGTCCCGGCGGGTATAAGTTCACTGACTTTTTGAAGGTTGGTGTCCCGCTTAACCTGAGCGTTGGGTTTCTGGCCTCGGCGCTGATCCCCTTTATCTGGCCACTATGATCCTCGGTTGATATGGGAGAGAAAATTCGTGCGAATTTTCTTGGCCCGCCCCGCAGTGGATGTCTCACAATGGCCAGAACACCAGAATGGCCGGGATCGACACGGCCACCACCAGTATTTCCAGTGGCAGCCCCATGCGCCAGTAATCGCCGAATTTGTACCCACCAGGGCCAAGGATCAGTGTGTTGTTCTTGTGTCCGATGGGGGTGAGAAAGGCCGAGGATGCGGCAATCGCCACCGCCATCAGGAATGGATCGGGCGATACCCCCAGAGACTGAGCCATCTGGATGCCCACCGGGGCGGCCACGATGGTTGTGGCGGTGTTGTTCAACACGTCCGACAGGCTCATTGTGACGATCATCAATACGGTCAGAATGGCCCAGGCGGGCATGCCTTCGGTCAGGTTCACCAACGTGCCGGCAATCAGTTCGGTGCCTCCCACGTCTTCCAAAGCGGCGCCCAGAGGGATCATCGAGCCGAGCAATACCACCACGGGCCATTCAATATGGTCATACAGCTCTTTCAGTGGAACAATCTGCGCCAGCACATAGGCCACGACCACAAGGCCCAGGGCAACAGGCAGGTAAAGCAGGCCAAAGCTGGCGGCGGCCACTGCGGCGCCGAACAGGCCAATCGCCAGCCATGTTTTGGAGTTTTGCGTCACCGCCAGCCCCCGATCCGCCAGGGGCAGGCAGCCCAGCCAATCAGTAACATCCGCGCCTTTGTCCTTGGGGACCAGCAACAACAGGATATCGCCGGCCTGAATGGCCGTTTTGCGCACCTGTTTGGTGATCTTGCGACCACTGCGTGAAATCCCCATCAGAACCGAGCGTTGACGCCAATGTAGCCCGATGCCTTGCGCTGTTTTGCCATGCAGGCGGCTTTCTGTGGTGGCAACCACCTCGATCAGATCAAGGCCGTCACCATCGGCCTTGAGCAACTCCTCGCGTTGATCATCCGAGAAATTGAGCGACAAGGCTGAGCGGAACTCATCCAGTGCATCTGGGCTGGCTTCTAGCACCAGCACATCCGCGGGGCGCAAAACCGCGTTGATCGCCGAGCCGTAGCGGCGCGTTCCATCGCGGATCAGGCCGATGATTGCGACATCGGCCTTGTTGGCGGCCTCCTCCAGCTCAATCAGGCGTTTGCCGATATGTGCTGAGTCTTCGGGCACGGTAAGTTCTGCAATATATTGTCCTATTTCAGCGCCTTGCAGGGTTGCGTCCTCGCGTTGGGGGATCAGCCGCCAACCGATGAGGGCAACAAACAACAGCCCGGCGATGGCGGTAATGCCGCCCACGGGCGCAAAATCAAACATCTTGAATGGCGCGCCCAATGCGTCTTCGCGGATGGAGGCGATGATGATATTGGGAGGTGTGCCGATCAAAGTGGCCATACCGCCCAGAATGGTGGCAAAACTCAGAGGCATCAGGCTAATGCCGGGGGATCGTTTGGCTTTGCGGGCGGTTTGCACGTCTACGGGCATCAGCAGGGCCAGGGCGGCGACGTTGTTCATGAATGCCGACAAAATACCACCAATCCCCCCCATGATGGCGATATGTGTGCCCAAAGAGCGGCTGGCATCCACCAATGTGCGGGTGATCAGGAACACAGCACCGGATCGCACCAACCCGGCTGAGACAACCAAGACCAGCGCCACCACCAGAGTGGCCGGATGGCCAAAGCCCGAGAAGGCCTCCTTGGTGGGCACGACACCCAGAACGACGCCCAGCATAAGGGCCGAAAAGGCAATAAGATCATAGCGGTAGCGCCCCCACAGCAACATGGCAAAGACGGCCCCAAACAGGCTGAAGAGGATGATCTGGTCTGTGGTCATGTGGAGAGCTCTCTTTTTGACCAACCAAACCCATTCGGGGCCCAAACGCAACCGGCTTGCGAGGCCCCCCATGGCTGGCCTATAGAGGCTGAAACATCAGGTTTCACTCGGAGGCACCCACATGGCCGGCCACTCAAAATGGGCAAATATTCAGCACCGCAAGGGGCGTCAGGACAAGATCCGCGCCAAGGTTTTTTCTAAGTTTTCCAAAGAAATAACCATCGCCGCCAAGATGGGCGACCCGGATCCCGATAAAAACCCACGTCTGCGGCTGGCGGTCAAGGAAGCCAAATCGCAATCCATGCCCAAGGACAATATTGATCGTGCCATCAAAAAGGCGATCGGGGGCGATGCCGAGGATTACGAAGAAATCCGTTATGAGGGCTATGGCCCCAATGGTGTGGCTGTGATCGTCGAAACCATGACCGACAATCGCAACCGAACGGCCAGCACCGTGCGTTCTACCTTTAGCAAGAATGGCGGCAACCTGGGTGAAACAGGCAGTGTTGGTTTCATGTTTGAGCGCAAAGGTGAGGTGACATACCCGGCCGATGCCGGTGATGCCGATACCCTGATGATGGCTGCGATCGAAGCGGGTGCTGAGGATGTGGAAAGCTCTGAGGATGGTCATGTTATCTGGTGTGCCGACACCGATCTGAACGATGTCAGCACTGCACTGGAAGCCGAGTTGGGCGAAAGTGAAGCCACCCGCCTGACATGGCGACCAACCACGACGACCGAGATGGATCTGGAGAGCATGCAAACGCTGATGCGTCTGGTGGATGCATTGGAAGATGATGACGACGTGCAGCGCGTGACCACCAATTTTGAAGCCTCTGACGAGGTGATGGCACAGCTGGCTGAGGAATAGGTCTTTACCCCGAGCAAGACGGGGCGTGCCGGAGGCGCTCAAATAAGAAAGAACAGCTTTAACTGTTCGTGTTGATCCCTCCCGCTTGAGCTGCTGGTGATTCAATAGGCAAGTTCGGATGGGCAGTTTGTGCACAGGGTCTGTGCGGTTTCTGGCGATGTTGGCAGGGTTAAGACGTCTTATTGTTAGGCCTGCATTCGTAATGGAGGCCAACATGAGCTGGAACCCGACACTGGATCCGATCTGCCCTGACGCCGGCAATCTGGAAGATATTGAAACAATTATTGTGCCACGCGCCCGCGATCTGGGCGGGTTTGAAGTGCGCCGCGCTTTGCCTGCTCCCAAGCGGCAAATGGTGGGCCCGTTCATTTTCTTTGACCAAGTTGGTCCGGCGGAATTTTTGACCGGGCAGGGGATAGACGTGCGCCCACATCCCCATATCGGGCTGGGCACGGTGACCTATCTTTATGAGGGTGAGTTTCACCACCGCGACAGCCTGGGCAGTGATCAGATGATTACGCCGGGCGAAGTGAACTGGATGGTGGCTGGCCACGGCGTGACCCACTCAGAGCGCACCAGCGTGGCCACTCGTGCAGGCACCAGCCGTCTGTTTGGCGTGCAAACCTGGGTGGCGCTGCCTGAAGATAAGGAAGAGAGCCCGGCGAGTTTTGAGCATCATGGTGCGGGCGCGCTGCCCGTATTGCAAGGCGAGGGCAAGGAGCTGCGCCTGATCATGGGGCGCGGCTGGGGAGAACGCGCACCGGTCAGCACGTTCAGCGATATGTTTTATGCGGATGTTGTACTGGAGGCGGGGGCCAAGCTTCCCTTGCCGGACGATCATGAAGATCGCGGTGTCTATGTGACCCAAGGGGCCATCGAGGTGGCCGACCAGAGCTTTGAAGCAGGTCGCATGATGGTGTTTCGCCCCGGTGATGCCATCACCTTGACTGCGGGTGCAAGGGGCGCGCGGATCATGGCGTTGGGCGGTGAGACATTGAACGGCCCGCGCCATATCTGGTGGAACTTTGTCGCCTCGAGCCGCGACAAGATTGATGCCGCAAAAGAGGCCTGGGCCGCGGGTGATTGGGAGCATGGCCGATTTCAACTGCCGCCGGGCGATGAGGGTGAGTTCATTCCGTTGCCCTGAGCGCGGCGTGATCCAATTGAGCTTACGCGCTGGTTTGTCTCGTCGTCGTCTTTCAGCCGCCTCCTCGGGGTGCGGTTGAGAGGCGACGCTTTGATACTTAGGTTGGTGCGCATTTGAGGAGTATGATACCAGCGTAAGACGTCGTGGGCGAAGGTGGGGCCGAAGAAACAGCTGAGCAAAAGCTGGAAAGGGTGTTGGGTGATCAATCAAGTGGAGTTTTGCCGGGCCATGAAGCGCGGTGAAGAAGCCGCCGTTGCGGAGCTGCTGCATCTGGCATTCGGTGGTAAGGCCGAGGCCAAACTGGTGGATGTGCTGCGCAAGGGTGGCCAGATGGCAGGCGAGATGGTGATGCCTGCACGAGATGGCGGTCTTGTGGGGTATTACGCTTTATCGGTGATGCGCCAGCCCAAAAGCTGGTTATGTCTTGCCCCGGTTGCAGTGCATCCCGAATGGCAAGGCAAGGGCCATGGACGGCGCATGATCGGGCAGTTAAGCGCCTGGGCTGTGGCCACAAGGCAGTATGTTGTTGTGCTGGGGCAGACAGAATTTTATGCGCGCGCCGGGTTTGATCAGGCCCGCGCGGCAAGATTGCAAGGCCCCTATCCAATTGAACATACATTGCTCGCCGGACCGGGTGAGGATCAACCTGAAGAGACCTTGATCTATCCCGCGGCATTTAAGGCTGTGTGATGCGAATATTCATGCTGACAGCGTTGGTCATGCTGGCCTTTGCCGGCAATCCATTGCTGACCCGCGCCGGGTTGACAGGCGGCGGGTTGAGCGCAGTTGAGTTTGCCGTTGTCCGGCTGGGATCAGGCGCTGTGATGCTGGCTATCTTGTGCTTTTTGGCATGGTGCAGATCACCATGTTTGCCGAGGCGTTGTTGGTGCATGAGGACATGCCTCTGAACCGTTGGCGTGGGGGCGATCAGCCCTGTGCATGGCCAGGTGATGGCTGCTGCTGGGATAGGTTGAGGAATATACTCTCTGGCCGGGCGCAAAGAGCCGGATGCGTTGCAGGCCTTTTGGTTGGCCCGCGTTACTTACAGATTTCCGCTACGTCATGCCCTCTTTCTTATCGGGTCGAATGGGCCTATCTCAACTGGTATGAGATGGTTTGCATTGACCTTGTTATTATTGTTGCCTGCCGGGGCGCGGGCCGATTGTGTTGTTTTGCTGCACGGGCTGGCGCGCAGTGACACATCGTTTCTGGTGATGGAGGAAGTGCTGCACAAGCAAGGCTATGCGGTGACCAGCCCGAAATATGCATCCACCGAGGCCGATATTGCCCATTTGGCCGATGAAACCCTGCCCGGAGCGGTGCAGGATTGTGGTGAACAAAAAATCCATTTTGTAACGCATTCCATGGGTGGGATCCTGCTGCGCCATTGGCTGGGTGAGCATCGCCCCAAGGATCTGGGGCGCGTGGTGATGCTGGGCCCGCCCAATCATGGATCAGAGATCGTGGACCAACTGGGTGGGTTTGAATTGTTTGCCTGGATCAACGGCCCGGCAGGGCAGCAGTTGGAAACCGGCAAAAATGGCCTGCCGGCACATTTGCCTGAGGTTGACTATGAACTGGGCGTGATCGCGGGCACGCGCACACTCAACCCCTATTTTTCCTCGCTGATTGAAGGGGTAGATGACGGCAAGGTGTCAGTTGCCTCAACCAAGGTTGAGGGCATGGCCGATCATATCGAACTGCCTGTGACCCACACATTCATGACCATCAACCCACTGGCCATTGCACAGGTGCAGGCCTTTTTGGCGGACGGGAAGTTTAACCAGAAGTTGACCGTCGATGCGTTGATCTGGGGATCGAGCGAGTGAATGCTCTGGCACTGCGTCTGACCGGGGCAGATGTGTTGAGGCCTGCCGGGTTGAGTGATGCGCCACTGGCGTTTGCCAATGGTCTGCTGGTCCCGGACACGGCCACACTGCGCGAGATTGATTTGACGGGCTATATGGTATTGCCCGGTATTGTGGATGCCCACGGCGACGGGTTTGAGCGCCATTTGGCCCCCCGCCGAGGGGCGATGAAAGATATTGACCAAGGTCTTATCACCGCCGAAGCTGAGATTGCCGCCAATGGCATAACCACCGCCGTTCTGGCGCAGTTTTACAGTTGGGAAGGCGGGATGCGCGGGCCTGAGTTTGGCCAACGCGTGTTTGAAGGGCTAGCCAAGACACGCCCGCATGTGACGACCGATCTGCTTACCCAACTGCGCTTTGAAACACCGATGGTTGATGATTATGACGCGGTTGGCGACATGATTGCGCGGCACTCGATTGGCTATGTCGTGTTCAACGATCATTTGCCGCATGATGTGCTGGCATCCGGCAAGCGCCCGCAACGCCTGACCGGGCAAGCGCTGCGGATCGGGCGCAATCCGGAAAAACACCTGGCCTATATGCAGGAATTGCATGGGCGCCAGGGCGAGGTGCCCGCAGCTTTGGATGCTCTCACGCAAGCCCTTGCGGCCAAGGGTGTGCGGATGGGCAGCCATGATGATCGCACAGAAACAGAGCGCTCAACATGGCGGGCCCGTGGGGTGCAGATCGCTGAATTTCCTGAAACCACAGCCGCGGTTGAGGCGGCACATGCTGCGGGTGATCCGGTGATTATGGGAGCTCCCAATGTGGTGCGTGGCGGGTCACACAATGGCAATGTTTCGGCGGCTGAAATGGCAATGATGGGCTATGTTGATGCCCTTGCATCGGATTACCATTATCCCTCACTGCGCCGTGCGGCGTTCTTTCTTGAGGCTGGTGGCGTTTGTGATCTGGCCACCGCCTGGGGGCTGATTTCATCCGGGCCCGCGCGTGTGCTTGGGCTGGCTGACCGGGGTTCCCTGACCCTCGGACAACGGGCCGATATGGTGATCGTAGATGCCACAACCCGCGCGGTTTGTGCCACGCTGTGTGCCGGGCGCGTATCCTACATGAGTGGCGAAGTCGCCGCCCGGTTTATCAAATAGCGCAAGCGCGTCAGGGACGTCACTGGCAACAAGGTAACGGCAGAGGCAGCCCTTACCCTTTTGAGGTGATGCGGTTGACATGGCCCATTTTGCGGCCCTCTTTCACATCCGCCTTACCATAGAGATGCAGGCTGGCGCGTGGTTCACGGGCAATTTCGCCCAGGCGGTCCATGTCATTGCCAATCAGGTTTTCCATCACCACATCTGCATACCGTGTGCCATCGCCCAAGGGCCAGCCGACCACGGCGCGGATGTGTTGCTCAAACTGGTCTACTGCGCAGCCCTGTTGGGTCCAGTGGCCAGAATTATGCACACGCGGCGCAATTTCATTGATGATCAGCCCTTGGGGTGTCACGAACAGTTCCATCCCCATGACGCCGACATAATCCAGCTTGTTCAGGATTTGTGCGCTCAGCAGCACCGCATCCGAGCGTTGCGCCGGGCTGAGGCGTGCGGGCAGGGTGGTGGTGCGCAAAATACCATCGCGATGCACGTTCTCGCCGGGATCAAAGCAAGCAACTTCGCCAGTCAACCCACGCGCGCCGATGATTGAAACCTCATGGCTAAAATCAATGAAGCCCTCATAAATCGCGGGGGCACCCTTCATATCCTCCAGCGCCTGATGGGCATCCTCGGGCGTCATGATCCGGGCCTGACCTTTGCCGTCATAGCCAAAGCGGCGGGTTTTCAGAATGCCGGGCGCGCCGATTTCTGTCATGGCTTCGGCCAGATCAACGGCGTCATCCACAGCCGCGAAAGGTGCCGTCATCAGGCCCATTTCACTCAGGAATGCCTTTTCCACCACGCGGTCCTGGCTGACACGCAAGGCATCACGGCCGGGGCGCACTGGCTTGAGCGCGTCTAGAATGTCGAGCGCTGAGGTGGGGATGTTTTCAAACTCGTAAGTGATCACATCCACAGCTTCTGCGAATTGGCGCAGGGCGTTGGCATCGTCGTAGGGGGCCTGAATATGGGTGTGGGCCACATGGCTGGCAGGGCAATCGGCGCCGGGTTCAAAAATGCAGGTTTTAAAGCCCAGACGCGAGGCCGCAACGCTGAGCATCCGCCCCAGCTGACCGCCCCCCAAAATGCCGATCGTGGCCCCGGTGGGCAATATCTCAGTCATTTGTGGGCGCTTCAGGGATTGAGGCGGAAAGAGCCGCGCGCCACGCATCAAGCCGTGCAGCCAGATCGGGGTCACCATTGGCAAGGATCGCGGCGGCCATCAGGCCCGCGTTGGCGGCACCCGCAGCACCAATGGCCATGGTTGCCACGGGAAAGCCGCGTGGCATTTGCACGATGGAATAAAGGCTATCAACACCCGAGAGCGCCTTGGTCTGCACAGGCACGCCAATCACAGGCACACGGGTTTTTGAGGCCATCATGCCGGGCAGATGTGCCGCTCCGCCAGCCCCGGCGATGATCACCTGCAACCCGCGATCTGCGGCGGTTTTGCCATAGTCCCACAGGCGGTCCGGTGTGCGGTGCGCCGAGACGATGCGCGTCTCATAAGCCACGCCCAG
>DFBW01000039.1:18262-21069 GCA_002366775.1 Roseovarius sp. UBA3070
TTTCCACTTCGTTTGGAGTGCGGCACTATAGCGATGCGCGCCTTTGTGGCAAGCGTGTATCAGGTGGAATGAGGGGGGCATACGATGCTCTGGTTTCAGCGCGTTCTGAGCTTCCATCGTCGTGGCATTTGGCGGTTTGGCCTCAGGCAATAATGTCCGGGTATAGCCGGTCCTCGATCATCGCAATGATGTCTTTCAGCCGCAATTTCTGCTGCTTCAGCCGCTTGATCGTCAAAGGATCACGCGCGCCTTTTTCCTCCAGGGCAATAATCGCTTCGTCCAGATCACGGTGTTGACGGCGGAACTCTTCCAGTTCGACCTGCAACACCTCGTCCGATTTCATCGACAGATCACGGTAGGCGTTCATGCGTGGTGATTCCCGTTGGAAGAGTGAAGGGTCAGCATAGCCATTTACAGTGATTCCTCAAAGCCCTTGCGCAGACATGGTGAAGCCCCCATATTTTAGACATCGGGTTGCCGAACTCCGGGACCTTACGATGAAAAATGGACTGTCGCTTAAGCCAAGGACGTGTCGATGACAAAACTTACCTTAGGGTCACATCCCTATATTGTCGGGTTTGAACAACTCGAACGCTTGCTGGAACGCTCGGCCAAGTCGGGCAATGAAGGCTACCCGCCGTTCAATATTGAACAGACCTCGGTCAGTTCCTATCGCATCACATTGGCCGTCGCCGGATTTGGCGAAGGTGATCTGAGCATCACGGTTGAGGATCGCCAATTGGTGATCCGGGGCCGTCAACGTGACGACGAAGAGGGGCGTATGTTTCTGCATCGCGGCATTGCGGCGCGCCAGTTCCAGCGGTCTTTTGTGCTGGCTGACGGGGTCGAGGTGGGCGAGGCATTGATGGAAAATGGCCTGCTGCATGTGGACCTCACCCAAGCCGCGCCCGAGACTGTTGTACAGACCATTCAGATAAAAAAGGGGTAAGAGAGCATGGATACCAAATTTGACTTTGAAGAGATCGAAGCGCAGGGCATCGTCTATGTGCGGCCTGTGAATGTGGATGAGCTGCCCGAGGATGTGCAGGTGCACGCCGAGGGTTTGAAAACCATTTATGCGGTGCATTCGGTTGAAGGCGAGCGGCTGGCTTTGGTCAAGGACCGCGAGTTGGCCTATGTTTTGGCGCGCCAGAACAACATGATGCCGGTGGCGGTGCATTAGCCGCCGTCAGAGGCGTGCCATTAACTCTTGCCCTGTATTCTAACGCAGCCTGCCCGGGCCATTGTCAGCCCCCGGGATGGCGATCCCGGTACCGGTTCGTAAGCGCTTTATCCCTCAGAACCGCGAGCAGAATTGTTGTTGCGCTTCGATCAGCCATATCGCCAGCCCATAGAGGGGGGCTGACGATGGCCCGGGGCCTGACGGCCTGTTAACCGGGCTGCGGGGCCATGCCTCTGTCTTGCAACCTCCCAGCCTTAACGGATCACAACCCCTTGGCCAAATTGCGCAGCTCAAACTTCTGGATCTTACCTGTCGAGGTCTTCGGCAGCTCCTGAAACACCACCGTTTTGGGGCATTTGAACCCGGCCAGATGGCTGCGGGCAAAGGCAATAAGCTCGGCCTCGCTCACGTCTGTATCGTCTTTCAATTCAACAAAGGCGCAAGGGGTTTCGCCCCATTTATCATCCGGTCGCGCCACCACGGCACACAAAGATACGGCCGGGTGTTTCATCAACACGCCCTCAATTTCGACAGATGAGATGTTTTCACCACCCGAAATGATGATGTCCTTGGCGCGGTCGGCGATCTTTAGATATCCGTCAGGCGTCTGAAAGGCGATGTCGCCGGAATGGAAGTACCCCCCCGCAAAAGCCTCGGCTGTGGCGTCGGGGTTTTTCAGATAACCCTTCATCACCGTGTTGCCACGGATCATGATTTCGCCGTGGGTTTCGCTGTCCATGGGGATTTGCTGCATGTGTTCGTCCATGGCGGTAATGGCCTCGGTCATACCCATCAACACGCCGGTGCGCGCTTTGATGCCATACCGCTCTTCATCGGGCAGGGCGTCCCATTCGTTGTGCCACAGGCATTCGGTCACATGGCCATAGGTTTCGGTCAGGCCGTACACCTGCGTGACGTTGAACCCGAGCGGCTCAATCGCGGCCAGCGTGGCGGCGGGGGGCGGGGCACCGGCTGTGTAGATCTCAACCGGGTGATCAAACGCGCGGCGCTCATCGGGTTTGGCATTGACGATCATATTCAAAACGATGGGGGCGGCACCAAAATGGCTGACCTTTTCATCGGCGATGGCGTTGTAGATGGCGGTGGGGGTGATGTCGCGGCAGCAGACCACAGCACCACCCACCAAGGGCATCATCCAGGTGTGGTTCCAGTTGTTGCAATGAAACAGCGGCACAATGGTCAGATAGCGTGGATTGCGCGGCATCGCCCAGGTGACGGCTGTGCCCATGGTCATCAGATAGGCACCGCGATGATGGCACACCACACCTTTGGGCCGCCCCGTGGTGCCCGAGGTATAATTGAGAGAGATGCTCTCCCATTCGTCCTGGGGCATGGCCCATTGGTAATCCGGCGTGCCTTTGGCCAGCAGGTCTTCATAGGTCATATGATTGCCACTGGCCGGATAGCCGGCTTGCTCATCAGGCACTTCCACCAGAATAGGGGCAGGGGTATCCATCATCTCAAGGGCTTGCATTGCCATGGCGATGAATTGTGTATCCACCAGCACAACCTTCGCCTCGCCGTGATCAAAGATATACGCCACTGTGTCTGGCTCAAGCCGTGTGTTGATGGCGTTCAGCACAGCCCCACAGGCGGGCACGCC
>DFBW01000160.1 GCA_002366775.1 Roseovarius sp. UBA3070
CATACTGGTTTCCGCCGTTGCCCTGATTGATGTGGATGGTCGTGTCCTGTTGGCACAGCGCCCCGAGGGCAAATCCATGGCGGGACTGTGGGAATTCCCCGGAGGAAAGATCGAACCGGGTGAAACACCCGAAGCTGCTTTGATACGAGAGCTGCACGAGGAACTGGGTATTGAAACCTGGTCATCATGCCTGGCTCCGCTGACCTTCGCCAGCCACAGCTATGATGATTTTCACCTGCTGATGCCGCTTTTTGCCTGCCGCAAATGGGACGGCACGCCACGCGGGCAGGAAAATCAGGCTCTCAAATGGGTGCACGCGCGAAACCTGCGAGACTATCCCATGCCGCCTGCTGACATTCCACTGATCCCGATTTTGCGCGATTGGCTATAATCTGACTGCGCGCAAGCTGTCACGGCCTCGTAACTTTATTGCGAATTGGCCTTCTGTTTCATAAAAATTCATATAATGTACGCACTGTGTAACAAGGTGCTCGGGTAACGATTTCAAAACCAATCTGCGTGTCCACTCGGGGGGATAATGACATGCTACGCACTATACAACTGGGTAAATATATTTCTGTGCAAGGCGTCTGTGTGCGCTCGCTGCCGAACGGCCTTATGGAAGTCCGTGTCGGAGATCGCATATTCTCAGGCACACCTGTCTCAAAAGCGGCATAAACCCAAAATGTAAAAAGGCGGCAGTTGACCCTGCCGCCCTTTTTAGGTGGGTTTCTACGCGGCTTAATCCAGCTTCCGCTCGACCTCTTCGCGCTCGAAAATCTCGATCACGTCATCGGGGCGAATGTCGTCATAGTTTTCAAACGCCATACCACATTCCTGACCGGACTGCACTTCGGGCACTTCATCCTTGAAGCGTTTAAGCGTTTTCAGCGTACCTTCGTGGATCACCACATCATCACGCAAAAGACGCACACCAGCCGAGCGACGGGCAACGCCTTCTGTGACCAGACAGCCGGCAACCTTGCCAACGCCAGTCACTTTGAAAACCTCTTTGATCTTCGCATAGCCGATGAAGTTCTCGCGGATTTCAGCGCCCAGCAGGCCAGAAGCCGCAGCTTTCACATCATCCACCAGATCATAGATCACCGAATAGTACCGGATCTCAACACCTTTTTGGTTGGCTGAGTTACGCGCCGACGCATTGGCCCGCACGTTGAAGCCAAACACAGGCGCACCCGATGCTTCGGCCAGACCAATGTCTGATTCGGTGATCGCACCCACACCCGAGTGCAGCACGCGCACGCGCACCTCGTCGTTGCCGATCTTTTCCATCGCCTGAACGATCGCTTCGGCAGACCCCTGCACATCGGTTTTCACCAAAATGGGCATCTCGGTCATGTTTTCGTTGGTTTTGGCCTGCGCCATCAACTGTTCCAACGATGTGCCGGCACCGGCAGCGGCACGTTTGTCTTTCGCCGCCTTCTCACGATACTCAGCGATTTCGCGCGCTTGGGCTTCGGTGTCTACAACGTTCAGAACATCACCCGCTTCGGGCGTGCCGTTCAGGCCCAACACCTCAACCGGCACCGAGGGGCCAGCCTCTTTGATGCGTTCACCACGGTCGTTGATCAGCGCACGGACACGGCCAAACTGCTCACCGACAACAAAGATGTCGCCTTGCTTGAGCGTACCCTTCTGCACCAGAACCGTAGCAACCGGGCCACGGCCCACATCCAGCTGCGCCTCGATCACGGCACCTTCGGCGGCGCGGTCGGGATTGGCTTTCAGCTCCAGGATCTCCGACTGCAATGCAATGGCTTCCAGCAATTCATCAAGGCCCTGGCCAGTGATGGCCGAAACCTCAACATCCTGCACTTCGCCTGACATTTCTTCAACGATCACTTCATGTTGCAGCAGATCAGTGCGCACTTTGTTAGGGTCCGCATCGGGTTTGTCGACTTTGTTGATCGCCACAATCATCGGCACCTGCGCCGCTTTGGCGTGGTTGATCGCCTCAATCGTTTGCGGCATCACGGCATCATCCGCCGCCACAACCAACACCACGATATCCGTTACCTGAGCACCCCGCGCACGCATTGACGTAAACGCCGCGTGGCCCGGAGTATCAAGGAACGACAACACCGCACCGCTGTCGGTGGTCACCTGATAGGCGCCGATATGCTGGGTGATGCCACCGGCCTCACCTGACACAACCTTGGCATCCCGGATCGCATCCAAAAGCGAGGTTTTACCGTGATCAACGTGGCCCATGATAGTGATTACAGGCGGACGCGGTACCAAATCTTCGTCTTTGTCATCAACACCTGCGATCACATCTTCCACATCGGCATCCGACACGCGAACAACTTTGTGGCCGAACTCTTCGATGATCAACTCAGCGGTATCTGCATCAATGGTCTGGTTCTGCGTGACCATCATATCGTTGTTCATCAACGTCTTGATAACGTCGGCAACTCGCTCGGCCATACGGTTGGCCAGCTCGGACACCACGATGGTTTCCGGCAGCTGCACATCGCGGATCACCTTCTCGCGCTCTTGAACGCCGCCCATTGCTTTCTGGCGGGCACGCTCTTGCTTGCGTTTCATCGCAGCCATTGATTTCTGACGGCCGCCTTCACCACCAGACAATGCCTGGTTCAGCGTCAGCTTGCCCGAACGACGGCCATCATGCTGGCCTTTGCCGCGACCACGCTGATCGCGGTCTTTGGTGGCTTCCTGCTTGCGCGGAGCCTGTTTGGTCGGGACACTGCGGGGCTGTGCGGCGTCCTCAACCGGAGCAGCGGCAGCTACCGCAGCTTGCTGAGCAGCAGCGGCGGCTTCAGCAACCTTACGTTCTTCTTCTTCGGCCTTGGCACGGGCTTTCTCGGCGCGTGCCTTTTCCTCGGCCTCTTTGGCTTCGGCTTCGGCGCGGCGGCGGTTGCGCTCGGCCTCGCGCTCTTTCTCTTCGATTTCGCGCTTGGCGTCGTCTTCGACTTTACGAGCCGCAGCTGCCTGAACCGCTTTCAAACGGCGTTCATGCTCCGCTTCGGAAATGCCCGCAGGGCGTTTGGCTGGATTGCTTTGCGCCTGTGGCTTGCCCGCAGCACCAGGTGCAGCACCCGGCTTGGGCACCACAACACGCTTGCGCTTGGTTTCCACCACGACGTTTTTGGTGCGCCCGTGGCTAAAGCTCTGCTTAACGTTCCCCGCACGGGGTCCGGTACGCACGCCCAAAGTTTTCTTTTCGTCGTTGTCGCTCATCTGGTTCAACTTCCTTTCCGGCGGGTCTTTTCGCCGTCCGAGACGCGCAGGCCCCTTAGCCTTGCCGCATCCTCTACAACACGTTGGGCCAAACCTCCAGCGCGCAGTGCGGCATGGATTGTGGTTTGTTTCCCAAAGGCCCGGCCCAGCTCGTCTGCTGTCAGCCAGCCTATGAAATCACCGCCATACGGCGTACTTAGCTTCGATTTACCCCGTTCCGACCCATCCGAGGCCTGGATCAAAACTGTGGCTTCTTCCATTTGCAGCCAGTTTTTGACTTTCTCATACCCGGCGACGGCATTACCGCCTTTGCGTGCCAGGCTGATCAGGTCGATCACTCGTTTGCTCAACTGGGCCTCAAGCTGCGTCACGAGGTCTTCTGAGACCGTCACGGGCTGCTTGGCTGCGCGGGCAAAAAGCCCCTTGGTAGCGGCCTTGCTCAGTGCCTCATGCGTGGCACTAACCCAAATTCCACGGCCCGGCAGCTTGCCTGCCAAATCCGGTACGATCTGCGCATCCGGGCCTACCACAAAACGGATCATCCCATATATAGGATGCACCTCGCCCGTGGCAATGCACTTGCGCTCTGGACCGTTTGTTCGATCTTTGGATTGCCCGCCGCGACCCATCAGGTGCCTCCGAAGCCTGAAAAATCAGGCTTCAGCCCCCTGTTCTTCTTCGCCGTCATCGGCTTCGTCATCGGCCTCGGCTTCATCTTCCTGCGAGATCAAATCATCCGGATCAACCCAGCCCAGCATCACGCGGGCAGTCATCACCATGTCTTGTGCCTCTTCCAGAGACATTTCAAAGGGTTCCAGGATACCATCATCCTTGATGCGCTCGCCGTCTTGGGTGGTCCAGCCGCCGGCCAGCTCCCAATCTGCGCAGGTGGCGAAATCTTCCAGCGTTTTGACGCCATCTTCGGCAAGGGCCAGCACCATTTTTGGCGTCAGACCTTCAAAACCAATCAGGCTGTCTTCGACACCCAATTCGCGCGCCTTGTCGAGTGCTTCCTTGGCTTGCGCTTCCAGAACGTCACGGGCACGCGCCTGCAATTCCTTGGCAGTGTCTTCGTCAACACCGTCGATGACCAACAATTCGTCAATCTCGACATAGGCCACTTCTTCGAGGTTGGTGAACCCTTCCGAAACCAGCAACTGGGCAAAGAACTCATCCAGGTCCAGATTTTCCATGAACAGGCCAGTGCGCAGTTCAAATTCTTTCTGACGACGCTCCGAATCTTCGGCCTCGGTCATGATGTCGATATCAAGGTTGGTCAGCTGACTGGCCAGACGCACGTTTTGACCACGACGACCAATGGCAAGGCTCAACTGATCCTCGGGTACAACGACCTCGATGCGCTCGGCTTCTTCGTCCAAAACAACCTTGGACACTTCAGCAGGTTGCAACGCATTCACAAGGAAGGTCGGCTGATCTTCGTTCCACGGGATAATGTCGATTTTCTCGCCCTGAAGTTCGTTCACAACAGCCTGCACGCGGCTACCGCGCATACCAACGCAGGCACCAACAGGATCAATCGAGTTGTCGTATGAGATCACAGCAATCTTGGCGCGCGAACCGGGGTCACGAGCCACCGCTTTGATGTCGATGATGCCGTCATAAATTTCAGGCACTTCCATCTTGAACAACTCGGCCATGAACTCAGGCGCGGTACGGCTCAGGAAAATCTGAGGGCCACGGGCCTCGCGGCGGACGTCCTTGATGAAACAACGAATACGATCATTCGGGCGATAGCTCTCGCGGCCGATCTTTTCGTTCCGGCGCAGGATCGCTTCACCACGGCCAACATCAACGATGACATTGCCGTATTCCTCACGCTTGACCTGACCATTGATGATCGTGCCTGCGCGGTCTTTGAATTCTTCATACTGGCGGTCACGCTCGGCTTCGCGGACCTTTTGCAAGATCACCTGCTTGGCTGACTGCGCCGCGATACGACCCATTTCAACGGGGGGAACTTCTTCGATGAACTGATCGCCCACTTTGGGGTCATCCAGATACTGCTTGGCCTGCTCAACAGTGAACTCGGCCTGATAGTTCTCCAGCTCTTCTTCCTCAACCACTGTGCGCACACGGGTAAAGGATGCACGACCGGTCTTGCGGTCAATCGCAACGCGGATATCCATCTCGGCGCCGTAGCGGCTTTTTGCGGCTCGCGCGAGGCTCTCTTCCATTGCCTCAATGACCAACACGGGGTCGATCATCTTTTCGCGGGCTACGGCCTCGGCGGTTTGCAACAGCTCCAGCTGGTTGGCTGATGTGATTGCCATGGGTCAGTCCTCCTCAGAACCGGTATCGGTTTCGGTCTCAATATCATCAAATTGGTCTTCGTCGATCAGGCCCGCATCCTTGCGCGCCTTCAGCATGTCTTTGATCAGTTCGTCGGTCAGAACCAGCTTGGCCTCGGCCAGCCAGTCAAATTGCAGTCCAATAGTGCCCTCTTCAACGTTGATCAGCACTTCTTGGCCCTCAACGCCCGCCAGCATTCCTTTGAACCGCTTGCGCCCGTCGATCATCTCGGCTGTTTCCAGCTTGGCCTCATAGCCCTCAAACATCTCAAAGTCTTTGAGTCGCGTCAGAGGCCGGTCGATACCGGGGCTGGACACCTCAAGCGTATATTCATCCACGATCGGATCTTCGACATCCAAAACCGCACTGACGGCCGTGCTGATTGCAGCGCAGTCATCCACCTCAATCCCGCCCTCGGGTTTATCGGCCATGATCTGCAACATGGTGGTTTTGCCACTCATCAGCCGCACGCGCACCAGCTCATAGCCGAGATCTTCAATCACCGGGGTGATAATCTCGGCCATCCGGCGGTCAATCGCTGCTTTGGCTATCAGGTCGTTGCTCATGGGGTCCTTGCCAGATGTCAGGCACAAAAAAACGGGCGCGCGGCCCGTGAAAATTTCCGGTGGAGCCGTTCGGTGTGGACCCGAAAGCGCCGCTGTTGATTGGGATATAGACCCATGACGGTGAGTCTGCAAGGGGGATAAATTGGGCAGCGTATGTCATCTGAAGATCAGCTTCGTATCATCGACGCCCGCCGCGTTAAAATCTGCCGCCGCACAAACGCCGCCAGAAACATCGCCGTCTGGATCAGAACGATCGTGGGCGCAGGTGCGCTGTCGAAGAAAAAGCTGAGGTAGGTGCCCAGCAGCATCGACCCCATGCAGATGATCACCGACACCCACAGCATGGTGGCAAACCTGCGCACCAACAAAAACGCAATGGCGCCGGGGGCGATCAACAGGCCAATGGCGAGGATCAGGCCGGTGGCCGATAGTGTCGCAACGATGGTCAATGACAAGGCAGATAGCAGGCCATAGTGCAGCCATGTCACCGGTAATCCTGATGCTTGGGCTTGGGCCGGGTCAAAGCTGTGCAACAACAGGTCTTTCCATTTCACGATGATGCCCAGCGCCACCACAGCCGAGATTATGCCAGCGGTCAGCAGTTCATGCGGCTCTACCCCCAGCATATTGCCGAACAGGATGTGATCGAGGTGGGCGTTGGTTTCAATCGAGACATATAAAACGATGCCAACGCCAAACATGCCCGAGAATACAACGCCCATCACTGTGTCTTGCTTGATCCGACTGTTGCCCGCCAGATACCCGGTGGCCACCGCACAGATCATCCCCGCCACAAAGGCCCCGATGATCAGCGGAATGCCAATGATATAGGCCAACACAATCCCCGGCAGCACCGCATGGCTTACCGCATCACCCATCAGCGCCCAGCCTTTCATCACCAGAAAACAGCTGAGCAAAGCAGCAGGCACTGACACGATGATTGAGATCAAAAACGCATTCTGCATGAACACGAACTGAAACGGCATAAGGAGTGTATCAACATCCATCACATGCCCTCCGGTCTGGTCTGCAAGGCAGTTCGTGCCTTGCGTTTGGATGCCAACGACCCGTGCCCGGGGGCAAAGATAAACGCGATGAGGAACAAAAGCGTTTGCAAGCAAACAATCACGCCACCTGCTGCCC
>DFBW01000184.1:0-2066 GCA_002366775.1 Roseovarius sp. UBA3070
AGATCATATGTGCCAGCAGCATATCCAGATGGCGCTTGCTCACGGCCACATCGGTGGGCTCGCACACGGTGCCGCCCGAATGGTGCAGCCACTTGGACACATAACCCAGTTTCACGAATTTGATGAAATCATCCATCGTGGCATAGCGGCGCCCGCCATCCATATCGCGCACAAAGGGAGGGCCATAGACCGGCGCCATCACCATGTTTTTGCCGCCGATCACAACCGAACGCTCGGGATTGCGCGCATGCTGGGTAAATTCAGAGGGTGCCGTCTTGATCAATGCGCGCGCCAGCCCTTTTGGAATGCGCACCCGCTCACCATCAACATTGGCACCCGCCGCACGCCAGCGTTCCAGCGCCTTGGGGTTGTCGACAAAATTAACACCGATCTCTTCGAGCACCTGCTCGGCATTGGCCTCGATGATATCCAGCGCCTCTTCGCTCAGAACCTCAAAGTTCGGAATGTTGCGCTCGATATATTTGGCGGTTTCTATGCTAACGGCGGTGCGTTCTGCCCGCCGCGCGGCACCGCCGCCCCCACGTCCACGTCTGCGTGCTTCGGACATTTCTTTGTCACCCTTGCAAGAATCTACGCACCCCCCTCGGGCGCGACACGATCTAAATTTATCGCAAGGTGTATCGACGTCAGTGGAAAATAGCGGCCAATACAGGGGGAAAGCGACATTTCCCTCCTTCAGGGCTGTCTTTGGCTGACGTGCTGCCTATCGAAATAGTTCAGACGCCACCCGGCCAGGGGTACAGACGCTGTATTTGTAGATCCAACCTTGAGAACACGTCAAATCAGACATGTTATATATGACATGTCTACACAAGCAGGCCACACCAGATACCACTCGGGCCACTATCGCACCCTATTGCACTACTTTCCCTCTCGTCCTACTAGGAAATCATGACCCAACACACACATGACCGCCTTCTTATCATCGACTTCGGCAGCCAGGTTACCCAGCTGATTGCCCGCCGCCTGCGCGAGCTGAACGTCTATTGCGAAATCCACCCCTATCAGAATGTCACTGATGCCTTTCTGGCCGCGTTTGCGCCAAAGGCCGTGATACTCTCAGGTGGCCCCGACAGTGTGGTGCGTGAGGGCTCCCCTCGCCCACCGGCATCTGTGTTTGACATGAACATACCGATCTTGGGCATCTGCTATGGCCAGCAGGTCATGATGCAGGAACTGGGCGGTCAGGTTGAGGGGGGTAAAATCTCGGGCGGCGGTGGCACGGCTGAATTTGGCCGTGCCTTTGTGAAACCCACCAACACCCTGCCCCTGCTGGATGGCTGGTTTTCGGAGGGCGACGAACAAGTCTGGATGTCCCACGGCGATCACGTCAGCAAACTGGCTCCGGGGTTTGAGGTCTATGGCACCTCCCCCAATGCGCCTTTTGCGATCACCGCCGACACCGCGCGCAATTTTTATGCCGTGCAGTTTCACCCCGAAGTGCACCACACGCCCAATGGCGCGAAACTCTATGAAAATTTCGTGCGTGCGGCTGGCTTTAGCGGCGATTGGACCATGGGCGCCTACCGCGAGGAAGCCATCCGCAAAATCCGCGATCAGGTTGGCGACAAGCAGGTGATCTGCGGTCTTTCAGGCGGCGTTGATTCGTCTGTCGCAGCAGTGCTGATCCACGAAGCCATCGGTGATCAGCTGACCTGTGTCTTTGTTGATCACGGTCTTTTGCGTCAGGATGAGGCGACCGAAGTCCTCACCATGTTCCGCGACAATTACAACATCCCCCTGATCCACGCCGACGAGAGCGAGCTGTTCCTGGGTGAGCTTGACGGCCAATCCGACCCTGAAACCAAGCGCAAGATCATCGGCCGACTGTTCATTGACGTGTTTCAGAAACACGCCAACACCATCGACGGGGCCGAGTTTCTGGCGCAGGGCACGCTTTACCCGGATGTTATCGAATCGGTCAGCTTCTCGGGGGGGCCGTCGGTCACCATCAAATCGCACCACAATGTGGGCGGCCTGCCTGAAAAAATGGGGCTCAAACTGGTTGAACCCCTGCGTGAGCTGTTCAAAGACGAAGTCCGCGC
>DFBW01000184.1:2162-3037 GCA_002366775.1 Roseovarius sp. UBA3070
GTCTATATCGACCAGATCCGCAAGCACGGGCTGTATGATGAGATTTGGCAGGCCTTCGTGGCCATCCTGCCTGTGCGCACGGTTGGTGTCATGGGCGATGGGCGCACCTATGATTTTGCCTGTGCTTTGCGCGCGGTCAATTCCGTGGATGGCATGACAGCAGATTATTACCCGTTCAGTCACGACTTCCTCGGCGAAACCGCCACACGAATCATCAACGAGGTGCCAGGTATCAACCGCGTCACCTATGACATCACCTCAAAGCCCCCAGGCACAATTGAGTGGGAATAGATAACCGCCAACCACCCCCTGAAAACCCTTTGGTGACTGGGCCATCTCACACGTTGCACGCAGCGTTCTGGATGATCGGCTCCATCACATCATTTTCCCTCATGGCCGTCGCCGGGCGCCGCATCAGCTTTGAGCTCGATACATTTGAGATCATGCTCTATCGCAGTGTTGTCGGGGTTTTCATTGTGCTGGCTTTCGCCCTGTCAACTGGCGGGCTTGGGCAAATCAGCACCCGCAACATAGGTTTGCAAACTCTGCGCAATATGGCGCATTTCACCGGTCAAAACCTGTGGTTTTATGCGCTCACGGCAATTCCTCTGGCACAGGTCTTTGCATTAGAATTCACATCACCGCTTTGGGTGCTCATCCTGTCGCCTATTTTATTGGGCGAACGGCTGACGAAGGTGCGGGCGCTGGCCGCAACCCTGGGCTTTGTCGGCATTCTGATTGTGGCCCGCCCCAGCCCCGAAACGGTGAACATTGGCACCTTGGCGGCCGCGGTATCTACCATCGCCTTTGCGTGTACGATCATGTTAACCAAACGGCTGACCCGCACAGAATCCCTCACCAGTATCCTGTTCTGG
>DFBW01000301.1:0-3832 GCA_002366775.1 Roseovarius sp. UBA3070
TGCGGGATCAGAGTTCAACCCGTCGCGTGATGATACGGCGGCGGCTTTGCCTGCGTCCGAGGACACCGCCTCCACCGCTTCGGCCTCAGAGGTTGCGGCCCCCGAACCCGATACTCTGGCCTCGCTGGAGAACGCCGATACGCAACCCACAGCACAGCCTGAAACCGGTGGGGCTGAGGGTGCCATGACGGCCCCCGAAACCGATGAAGGTGATGGCAGCGTCAGCATAGATAGCGAGGCCCCGGTCTTGCCCAGCCCGCAATCGCAGGCCCCTGCGGTGCCTGAGGGTGAGGAAGATCTGTCGATCTCAACCGATCCGGCGCAGCCTGCCATGCCGGATGTGATCGAGGATGATGCGGCTTTCCCCGAAACAGATACCACCGAAGACACGACCGAAGACACCAGCACTGAGATGGCTGCGATATCGGAGCCAACTGAGGAGCCTGTCGAAGGGGCCGCCGAAGAGATGGCCACGCCTGAAGCGGATAGTGCTGAACCGGATGCACCGCCGGAAATAGCTGTGGAAGCAGTTGAGCAGCCGACCCAGGCAAGCCAAGATCCTGCCGAGGCTGAACCTGTGCAATCTGAGGCACAAACCGCTGAGGGTACGAGCGATGACACCAGCGATGAACCCGCGAGCACCATCGGTGATCTGGCGCCTGAAGTGAAAACAAACCGTTTGCCTTCTGTCGGGGATGAACCAGAGGAGCCAACGGTGCAATCTGCCAGCGAAGGCGAAGGTGCTGATGGCGGCCCTGCCGAAGATTTGCGCCCGCCGCTTGAGAGGTTTGCGGCTGAATTTGAGAACCCCGAAGGCAAGCCCTTGATGTCGATCATTCTGATTGACGATGGCGCGTCCCCTGTTGGTTTGCAGGCCCTCGAGAGCTTTCCTTATCCGCTGAGCTTTGCTGTCGCGGCCAATTGGGACGGGGCCGAAGATGCGATGATCAAATACCGGGCATCGGGGTTTGAAGTGCTGGCGCTGACCGATTTGCCTGATGGGGCCGGGGCGCAGGATGCCGAAGTGGCAATGCAGGCCACATTCGCGGCCTTGCCCGAGGTGGTCGGTGTGATGGAGGGCACTGGTTCTGGTCTGCAGTCAAGCCGTGCTGCGGCAGAACAATTGGCCCCCATTTTGTTGGACAGTGGCCACGGTGTGGTGCTGTTTCCCAAGGGGCTGAACACGGCGCAGAAGTTGCTGGCGCGCGAAGGTGTGCCCTCGGCTGCGGTGTTTCGTGATTTTGACGCCAAGGGGCAGAATGCGACTGTGATCCGGCGGTTCCTGGATCAGGCGGCGTTTAAGGCCGGCCAGGAAAATGCCGGCGTGGTGATGGTTGGCCGTTTGCGCCCTGATACTGTCAGCGCGCTATTGCTGTGGGGGTTGCAGGATCGGGCAAACCGGGTGGCGCTGGCTCCGATTTCGGCGATTTTGCGCGGCGAGGAGTAAGAACTCATCCGCCTTGACGGGCGGTCTCGTCAGGGGGCGTCGCGCCATATGCCCTGGGGCAGGCCATCCAGGGACCAATCGCCAATGCGCCAGCGTACCAGACGCAAAACCGGGTGCCCGACATGGGCTGTCATCCGGCGCACCTGACGGTTGCGCCCCTCGGAAATGGTGATTTCAATCCAGCAATCGGGTACCGTTTTGCGAAAGCGCACCGCAGGATTACGGTCCCATAATTGAGGTGGGTCTATCCGGCGGATTTTGGCGGGTTTGGTGGGGCCGTCTTTGAGCGTTACGCCCTGGCGCAGGGCGGCGATAGCGGCGTCATCTGGCAGGCCTTCGACCTGAGCCAGATAGGTTTTGGGCATCTTGTGTTTCGGATCAGCGATACGGGCTTGCAAGCGGCCATCATCGGTCAGCAGCAGCAGGCCTTCGCTGTCCCGGTCCAGCCGCCCGGCGGGGTAAACACCGGGCACATCAATATAGGCCGATAAAGTGGGCCGGGGGGAGCCTTGGGTGCCTTTGTCGGTGAATTGCGACAGAACGCCAAAGGGTTTGTTGAATTGGATCAGCCTGCTCATCGCCCCCTCATGCCAAAGGGGGCGACACCGTGCAAGGGTTAGTCGGCGCCCAGCAAGAAGCCATCACGCGCCTTATAGCTCCATGCGGTGCCGGATTTCTTCCAGCCGTTTACATCGCGTCGGCCTGCTTTGTTTTTGTCGCCTTCAAATCCATCAACCACTGAATAGAGCGGCAGATCAATGCCGGCTTTGGTCAGGGCATCCACGGCCTTGGCGCTGCGCCCACCTGAGCGGCAGATCACCAGAACGGCGGCTGGGTTATGGCTCTCAAGGTAGGTTTTTGTGGCGGTGACAAAGGCGGGGTTGATTGTCATCGCATAGGTGCCCTTTTTGGCATTGAACTTGTGCTTGGGATCAAACAGGGCGATGGGGATATTGGCATCAGCGGCGGTGGCGTGGCCCACAAGGATGGTTTCCTCGGGGGTGCGCACGTCAATCATCAGCACATCTTTGCGCGCGTCCAGAACGGCGGCGGCTTCGGCGGCGGTGATGTACAGCCCGACCTGCGTTTGTTTGCCTTTTGGCAGCGCGGCAGCGGCGACAGATGTTTCCAACTTGGCACCAGCAGCATCCGCCATCAGCGGGGCAGGCGCGCTCAGAGCGAGGCTGAGAGCCAGGGCGGGAGCTGCAAAAAGGCGAGAAAGCACAGGCATGTCCGGAGTCCTTTCGGTGAGACATTCACAAAGTGGAATGTATACCCTCTAATGAGGATATGGCCAGTGATCTTTGATATGTGTCAATTGACCAACAGCGCAAGTGCGCGCAGTTAGCCGTTATCGTTGCCGGTAAAGCGGGCCGCATCGGCTGCGGCCCGGCGGATGGCGTTGGACTTGTGCACTGTCTCCATATATTCGGCCTCGGGATCGCTGTCATAGACAACACCGCCGCCGGCCTGAATATACAGATTGTCGTCCTTCACCACCGCTGTGCGCAGGGCGATACAGACATCCATATCGCCGCCCGCACTAAAGTACCCCACACCACCGCCATAGACACCGCGCTTTTCGGGCTCCAGTTCGTCGATGATTTCCATGGCGCGCACCTTTGGTGCCCCCGAGACAGTGCCTGCGGGCAAACCAGCGAGCAGGGCGCTTAACGCATCCTGATCTTCGGCCAGCTCGCCCACCACGTTGGACACGATGTGCATCACATGGCTGTAGCGCTCGACGATGAATTTTTCGGTTGGGCGCACGCTGCCAATTTTTGAAACCTTGCCAGTGTCGTTGCGCCCCAGATCAAGCAGCATCAGATGTTCGGCCAGCTCTTTGCCATCGGCCATCAAATCGGCTTCGTTTGCGCGGTCTTCTTCGGGGGTGGCACCACGCGGCCGTGTGCCTGCGATGGGGCGAATGGTGACTTCATCACCAAACACACGCACCAGAATTTCAGGGCTGGCCCCAATGACCTGGAAGCCTCCAAAGTTAAAGTAGAACATGAAGGGCGACGGGTTGGTACGCCTGAGCGAGCGGTACAGGGCAAAAGGCGGTTGGCGAAACGGCTGGGTCCAGCGTTGGCTGGGCACCACCTGAAAGATATCGCCGGCTGTGATATATTCCTTGGCCTTCACCACGGCGGCTTTGTAGCCGTCCTTGGTAAAGTTTGAAACGGGGGGTGCATCTTCATGGGCATCACCCAGATCGCGGGCCTGCTGGGGCAGGGCGCGGCCCATGTCACGCACCCCATCCATCACCCGCTCAGCCGCTTGCGCGTAGGCTGCGCGTGCGTCCAGCCCGGAATTGGCCCAGGCCGGGGCAACAACGATCACCTCGCCTTTGACACCGTCCAGAACGGCCACCACAGAGGGGCG
>DFBW01000301.1:3885-4612 GCA_002366775.1 Roseovarius sp. UBA3070
GGCAAATCAATCTGGCATTCGGCGATTAACGCGCGCAGATTGTCCAGCGGGGCACCGTTTTGGGGCTCAAATGCCTCGGTATCAATCCGGGCCGTGCGGTTGATGCGGCTGGTCTGCCCATGGCATTGCCAGATCACATCAGGCTTCATCCCGACGATGGAATAGCGCCCACGGACCTCGCCTCCGGTGACCGATTCCAGCATAAACGCATCACGATCTGCGCCGGTCAGTTTGAGCATCAAGGATACGGGCGTATCCAGATCAGCGGCCAGGCGGCTGTAGACCACCTGATTTTGCCCGGCGTTAAACCCTTTGGCGAAGTCATCAAACGAAGGTGTCAGTTGCACGGCTTGTGCCCCTTACTGGAAGTTGGCGTGCACAGCGTTGATCGCATATTGATCTAGCTCGATCTCGCTGCGCTGGCGGATGTCATTGGCCAGCGCCTGAGCGAAGTCCTGAGCAAGGCCAGTGCTGGCGTCATTGCTGATCACGTCGCGCAGGCGCGCAAGTTCTTCGTCCTCGGTGTCGGGTGGTGCAATGCTGTCAAGGCGCAGTACAAAAATGCGGCCCTCGCCATCAAGGATCTGGGGCACGCCTTCTTTCATGTCAAACACCGTGTCGATGAATTCTGCTGGCGCATCGGGTTGAAACGCGCTGCGCGTCACCTCAAGGCTTGTGGTTTGAGCCATGCCGTGATCGCTAAATTCTTCGCCCGCGCCCAGCTTAT
>DFBW01000131.1 GCA_002366775.1 Roseovarius sp. UBA3070
GAATTTGTCATCCCACGCGAATTGACCGGTTAAATCGTATCGCCATTAACCTTAGGCAGGCAAATGGCGAGACCCAGCACAACATAAGAACGTTGTGGGCGTTTCGGGCAAACCTTCTGTATCAGGCGTTACGCGAAACGATTTAGAAAAAGAAAAAGCCCCGCCGTATCTGTGGCGGGGCTTTGAATACCCGTGGGATATTTTATACGGCCTAGTGACCCAGGATTTGGCTGAGGAACAGCTTGGTGCGGTCTGATTGTGGGTTGTTGAAGAACTCTTCGGGTTCGTTCTGCTCAACAATCTGGCCTTGGTCCATAAAGATCACGCGGTTGGCAACCTGACGGGCAAAGCCCATCTCGTGGGTCACACACAGCATGGTCATGCCTTCTTCGGCCAGTTCGATCATGGTGTCGAGCACCTCTTTGATCATCTCAGGGTCAAGCGCCGATGTCGGTTCATCAAACAGCATGATGCGTGGCTTCATGCACAGCGATCGGGCAATCGCCACACGCTGCTGCTGACCACCCGATAGCTGACCGGGGAACTTGTCGGCCTGCTCGGGGATTTTCACCTTCTCAAGGAAATGCATCGCCGTTGCTTCGGCCTCTTTGCGCGGTGTTTTGCGCACCCAGATAGGCGCCAACGTGCAGTTTTCCAGAATGGTCAGATGCGGAAACAGATTGAAGTGCTGAAAGCACATGCCAACCTCAGAGCGGATTTTGTCGATGTTTTTGAGGTCATTCGACAACACCGTACCATCCACCGTGATGGACCCTTGTTGGTGTTCCTCAAGGGCGTTGATGCAGCGGATCAGCGTGGATTTCCCCGACCCGGATGGGCCGGCGATAACGATCCGCTCGCCCTGATAGACGGTCAGATCAATATCCTTCAGGACGTGGAAAGACCCGTACCATTTGTTCATGTTGTTGATTTCAATCGCGACCTGGTCGCTTACCGCCATTTTCGAGCGGTCGATTTCGCGGTTTGTAGCAAGATCAGCCATATGTGTGACCCTTTCGTATTATGTTGCGTAGGGTTCGCGCCGGGCCCGCAAGGGGGTGCACCGGCGCGAAACGCTCAATCAGTGGCTCGTTTTCAGCTTGCGCTCGAGGTACATCGAATAGCGCGACATGCCGAAGCAGAAGACGAAGAACATGAAGGCGATGAAGCCATACAGCTCCCACACGACGCCGTTCCATGCTGTGTCGGCGCGGATTGCCGTGCTGAGGCCGATCGGGTCCAAAAGACCGATGATCGACACCAGCGTGGTATCCTTGAAAAGCCCGATGAAGTTACCGACGATGCCGGGGATCGAGATTTTCAATGCTTGGGGCATGATGATCAGACGCTGTGACTGCCAGTAGTTCAGGCCTAGGCTGTCTGCCCCTTCATATTGACCCGTGGGCAAGGCCGCGAGGCCCCCCCGGATGGTCTCGGCCATATAGGCAGACGAGAACAGGGTCGCCATGATGATCACGCGCAGGATGATGTCAAAATTCGTGCCGGGTGGCAGGAAAATATTGAGCAACGTCGAGGCGACGAACAGCAAGGTGATCAGAGGCACACCACGGATGAACTCGATAAAGCCAACGCAGATGTATTTGACCAATGGCAGATCAGACTGACGCCCGAGCGCCAACACGATACCGATGGGCAAAGAGAACCCAATGGCTACCACGCCGATGGTGATCGACAACAAGAAGCCACCGAAGTTCCGGCTTTGCACTGCCTCGAAGCCAAAAGGCATGATCGAAGACAATGCGCCCGCGATTGGCCCCATCAGCAGCATCCACCAGATGATGGCGGCCGCCAAACCGGCAATCATCGCCAGTGCTTCGCTCATCGCGGCTGCAACCGCTTTGTAGACAAAGTATGCGATGATAAAGCCCACCAAAGCACCCAGCGGTGACCAGATGGTTCCGCCCCACAGCAACCAAGGCATGAGGAACGGAAAGATCGCAGTGAACCAGATCAGCTTTTTCGGAGCATGCTCAGCGAACAGGATCGGTGCCAGCGCCAGTGCCAACATGAAGAAGGTCAGGATAGGGCGCCAATATTCCGATGAGGGATAGAAGCCGAACATCAGCTGAACCCAGCGATCCCGGATAACCCCCCAGCAAGCGCCGCCCAAATGGCCTTCGCGGCCCAGGTCATGCAGGATGCTGCGACACTCGGTCAAGGACACAGCGTTCCATGTTGGAGACAGCAACCAGGGCACAAGATTTCCCAGCACCATCAGCACAAACGCCAGTGCAATCAGTGTCAGGATAGAGTTGACCACACTTGAAAAAAGGTTCGCGCGCATCCAACCGATGATACCAACGGCTGTTGCCGGTGGCGCCCTTTCAGGCAGCATTTCAGTTCGTACAAAAGAGACATCTGCCATTTTACCGCTCCACCAGTTTGACGCGTTCGTTGTACCAGTTCATGACCAGCGAAATCGAAAGCGAGATGATAAGATAGGTCAGCATCAGGAGCAGGAGAGTTTCCAGCTCGCGGCCTGTTTGGTTCAGGGTGATGCCGCCAAGAGTGCCTGTGATATCCATATACCCAACGGCAATGGCCAAAGACGAGTTCTTGGTCAGGTTCAGATATTGCGAGATCAGCGGCGGAATGATGATCCGCAGCGCCTGTGGCAACACCACAAGGTTCATGATCTTGCCCGGACGCAGGCCCAAAGCACCCGCCGCTTCGGTCTGACCATGGCTGATGGCAAGGATACCACCACGCACGACCTCGGCGATAAACGAGGCCGTGTAGAGCGACAAAGCCAGCCAAAGCGCAATCAGAGAGTTGCGCATATGGGTGCCACCCTTGAAGTTAAAGCCCTTCAGCTCAGGGTATCCCAGATGGAAGCCCAGCGCGACCAGCACGATGATGATAGGCACAGCCACCACACCAACGCGCAAATACCAGGTTGTCGGGTGCTCACCCGTCGTCTCTTGGATTTTATCGGCCCGATGTTTGATCCGGCGCGATACATAAATCCCACCGATCAGAACCGCCAGCAAAACCACCAGATCAATACTGATGTTGAAATTCAACGATGACTGACCAAACAGGT
>DFBW01000148.1:0-5260 GCA_002366775.1 Roseovarius sp. UBA3070
ACCAAACCGCGCCTGCTGCGCGGCATCCAAGGGGGCAAAGATGAGTGATACAACCACAGAAATGAAGGTCACGGCCGCCTCAGACATTGAGGTGGACACCGATGCGCTGGACGCCTCGATCAAAGCATTCGCAGGGCCAAATGGCGGCTATTATGTCAAATCGTTCCACAAGATACATGACACCATCGGCCTGTTGCCCCGCACATTCAACCTTTGGGCGGCTATCTTGGGGCCATTTTGGTCAGCGTCACGCGCCATCTGGGGCATGTTCTGGACATTCCTGATACTAGAGGTAATCGCCTGGGTGCAAATTGGCCGCGGCTGGTGGGGCAACCCCGGCGCAGACATGGCCGAACGCTCGGCCCGCCAAGCCTCGCGTGCACAAGACATGCTGGACAAGGCAGCCGCCGCCACCGAACAGGCCGATATCGACAGATTTGAAAAACTGGCCACAAACCTGCAAGCCACTGCGAGCAAAAGCATGGCCAAGGCCGATGCCGCACAGGCAGAATCCCTCAGCATCTTGTTGACGGGTCTGGTGTTGTTGTTGATTTTCAAAGCGGTTCAGGGGGTCTACGCCAACCAAGCCTACGAAAAACAATACTCTAACTGGCGGATTGCCCCCGACAGCACCGAAAGTGGGCGCAAAACACCCAACATCGTGCTGGGTGCCATCCTGATTGCGGCCACCGGGCCACTGATTGTCTATAAGTTCACCGTTAATGCCTCAATGGCACTGCTGGATGAGTTCCCCGAACAGCGCGTGTCCGAGCTGATTTTGGGGGCAGACAGCGGCACGCTTTTTTCAACCCTGGCCAGTTGGATGGAGGCGCGTATTGACGCCGCTGCTGCCGCCGGGGGCGATGTATTTGATGGCATCGTCGCAGGTGTGCGCGGGGTTCTGGATGGGCTTACGCTGGCGCTCAACGGCTCGCCATGGCCTGTGGTGATGCTGGTGATCGCCGTCACCGCTTGGCGGGCCGCTGGCGCGCGGGTGGCGATCTTTACCATGGCGTCCATGGCCTATATTGCGCTGCTGGGCTATTGGGCCGTGGCAATGGAGACCGTCGCCCTTGTTGGTGCCTCGGTCATCCTATGCGTTGTCATGGGCATCCCGCTGGGCATATGGTTTGGCAAATCGCGCCGGGCATATCGCATGGCCGAACCGGTGCTGGACCTGATGCAGACCCTGCCCGCCTTTGTCTACCTGATCCCGATCATCGCCTTCTTCGGCACCGGCAATCCGCCCGGCATTCTGGCCACGATCATCTTTGGTATGCCCCCGGTGATCCGCCTGACTGCGCTGGGCATGAAGGGCGTGCCCGACACCATCAAAGAGGCCGCCGTGGCCTTTGGCGCCTCCAAATGGCAATTACTGAAGGACGTGGAAATCCCGCTCGCCCTGCCCTCAATCATGACCGGGGTAAACCAGACCATCCTGATGTGCCTGTCGATGGTGGTGATCATCTCGCTCATCGGTGGTGGCGGTCTGGGCAAGGAAATCCTCGAAGCGCTGCAATATGCCGCCAAAGGCCCCGGCCTGCTGGGCGGCTTTGCGATCCTCTTCCTGGCCATGGTGATGGACCGGATCGTTCAAGGCGCGTTCCGGCGTGACGACCAAAAGAACTAATCAAACGGCCCGGCGCATGTCATTTATGCCGGGCCCCTTGCTTCATCTTTCCCAAAATACTTAAATCGCATGACACCCACAGGCGCGAGGACCAATTCGATGACCGATCGCTATCAAAAATCCATGATGGACAATCTGTATTGGTGGGGCATCCCCACCATGTTCCGCGCGCCCCACCAAGGCCCCGAGGGCATGGACATCGCCCTTGTCGGCGTGCCCCATTCCACAGGCAACGGCACCACGGAACGTGATCAGCACCTTGGCCCGCGCGCCCTGCGCAATGTCTCAGCCGTGCAGCGCCGCGTACATATGGAGTTTCAGGTAGACCCGTGGAATTCGGCCAAGATCGCCGATGTGGGCGATGTGCCGTTTGCGCGTGCCAATGATAACGAAGATTGCATCGCCCGGATCACTGAATTCTACAAAGGCATTGATGCGGCCGGCGCGCGCCCTGTGTCCATCGGCGGCGATCATTCGATCACCGGCGGCATTGTGCAGGCATTGGGCGGCGGCCAGATTGCAGGCGGCGAGCCGATCAGCTTTCTACATCTTGATGCGCATACGGATGTGTTCACCAAGGTGGATCATTTCCTGGGTGCCAAGAAATCCGCTGCCCATTGGGGGGCTTATCTGGCGGATCAGGGCCAAGTGGACCCGACGCGCTCCATGCAGATCGGATTGCGCGGTCATCCACGCTCGCTGGATTGGCTGCAACCCTCGTATGATTATGGCTATAACGTTGTCACCATGAAGGAATTTCGCAAACGTGGGCTTGAGGATGTGGTGGCCCAAACCCGCGACGTGCTGGGCGATCGCCCGGTTTATATCACCTTCGATCTTGATTGCCTTGATCCCACCGTCGCCCCTGCGGTGTCCAATCTGGAACCGGGTGAAAAAGGCTTTGATATAGACGAGGCGGTCGGCATTTTGCGCGCAGCGCGGGGCCTCAACATAATTGGCGGAGATGTGGTCTGCATGATGCCAACCAAGGACAGCCCCAACAACATCACAGCCCTGACGGCTGCGGCCGTTATGTTTGAAATGATCTCAATGATCGCCGAAAACACCGCTAATTCCTGAATTAAGCTGGCACATTACTGCGCGTTTCGTGGCCAATCCGCCACATTGCTCCTGGCTGTTTCCAAGGCGCAAATCGCTGCCTTATTTAAGTCACATTTCAGGCCAACGATCCTCCTTATAAACTGTTATCTGTCATGGATAATCAAAAAAAGCGCCCGTCAGGCGCGATCTGGCAGGGCTGCTATAAAAACGAAGGAGCAGACTATGGCCTATTCCCTACCCCAGACCCCCGCAAGCAATTCGGGCAAGCCTCAGCCTAAACCGGCGATGCTTCCCAATCAGCCGCGGATCATTTCAAAACAGGTTTTTACCGATTTCGCCTCGATCTGAGCGATAGGTATTTTCACCTATTTAAGATTAAGTATCACTTATATCTCTTTGTAATTAATATGCTATTGCACAACAAGTATCCAACTATTTTGAGTGCTCATTGCCCCAAACCTTAAATTTGGCGCTCTGAACGCCTATGTTAATCAGATGAACATACATTCACAGCAAGACTTAGAAACTGAGCTTTCCCGCTTGCGCACCCTGGCCACACGGCTTGATGCGTTGTTCACCATTCCCGGTACGCGTATCAACATCGGGCTGGACAACATCCTTGGGTTTTTGCCTGTGGTTGGGGATATTGCGGCCTTTGTGCCCGCCGCTTGGCTGGTGTGGCGTGCGCGCCAATTGGGGGCCACGCCTGGCGCTCAGGTGGTGATGGCTGGCAATCTGGTGCTCGATTTAACCATCGGATCCATCCCGATTATCGGTGATGCGTTTGATATCCTCTACAATGCCAACCTGCGCAACTATGCCCTGCTAGAGACGAATCTGGCCAAACGCACAGCCCGCGCCCAAACGATCAACCCAGTGCATTTTCAGATGTAGGGCGCACCATGCCACACATCCCCCAGAACAACAAAAGGCGGCCCTGCCCTTTGACAGCGCCGCCCTAAAGTCTTGAATTCAAAGAAAGTGGCTTAGCCCACCAACTCCAGACCGGAAAAGAAGTAAGCGATTTCTTCTGCGGCGGTTTCTGGGGCGTCCGAGCCGTGAACCGAGTTTTCGCCAACTGATTCAGCAAATTCAGCGCGTACAGTGCCGGGTGCCGCATCGGCGGGGTTGGTGGCCCCCATCACTTCGCGGTTTTTGGCAATGGCGCCTTCGCCTTCCAAAACCTGAACAACAACCGGCTCAGAGGCCATGAATTCGCACAGCTCGCCGTAAAACGGGCGCTCTGCGTGAACCGAATAAAACTGCCCGGCTTGCGCCATGGTCAGCTGAATGCGCTTTTGCGCAACGATGCGCAGACCCGCGTCTTCGAACTTGGCATTGATTTTGCCGGTCAGGTTACGTTTTGTTGCGTCGGGTTTGATGATACTCAGCGTGCGTTCAACAGCCATGTCAGCCTCTTTTATCTCAGGGGTTACGCGCAAGGCTCATCGCCCGCGCCTTGTTAATCGCGGCCCCGATAGCATGAGGTTTGACCATTGAAAAGCTGCGATTGACGCGCAGGCCACAATCGGCGACACCGCACCTCATGTTGCGCATTGATGATATCACCTATTCCGTTGCGGGCCGCCCGCTGATTGAAAACGCCTCGGCCACCATTCCGGATGGCCACAAAGTGGGCATTGTCGGGCGTAATGGCACCGGCAAGACCACGCTGTTTCGCCTGATCCGGGGCGAGCTGGTGCTGGAAACCGGCAGCATCACCCTGCCCCAACGCGCACGCATTGGCGGTGTGGCCCAGGAAGTGCCCAGCAACGAAGTGTCGCTGATCAACACCGTGTTGGCCGCCGATACCGAACGCACAGCTTTGCTTGAGGAGGCCGAAACGGCCACCGATGCCACGCGCATTTCAGACATACAGATGCGTCTGGCTGACATTGATGCCTGGTCTGCCGAAGCACGCGCCGCAACTATTCTGCGTGGCTTGGGATTTAGCAGTGCGGAACAATTGCAGCCCTGCTCAGATTTTTCCGGGGGGTGGCGCATGCGTGTGGCCTTGGCCGCAGTGCTGTTTTCCCAGCCCGATCTGTTGCTCTTGGACGAGCCGACCAACTATCTTGATCTGGAGGGCGCTGTCTGGCTTGAGACCTATCTGGCGCGCTATCCCCATACTGTGCTGATCGTCAGCCATGACCGCGGATTGCTGAACCGCGCAGTTGGGTCAATCCTGCATTTGGAAGATCGCAAACTCACGCTTTATCAGGGCAATTACGATACTTTCGCGCGCACCCGCGCCGCCCGTCTGGCCGCCGCCCAATCCGAGGCGAAAAAGCAAGATGCCCGCCGCGCCCACTTGCAGAGCTTTGTCGATCGCTTCCGCGCCAAGGCCTCAAAGGCGGTTCAGGCGCAGTCACGCCTCAAAATGATTGAGAAGATGACCCCGATCACAACCCCGCAAGAGGCCGCGCTGAAAAAGTTCACCTTTCCCTCACCTGAGGAGTTGTCACCACCGATCATCGCCATTGAGGGCGCCTCGGTGGGCTATGATGGCAAGGCCATCCTGTCGCAGCTGGACCTGCGCATTGATCAGGATGATCGCATCGCGCTTCT